>DASPHQ010000447.1:0-2345 GCA_035629595.1 Urbifossiella sp.
GGTAGGTGTGGTCGGGCTCGCTCCGCGTGCCGCCGAACAGGTCCGTGAGTTGCAGCCGGTACAGGCCGTCGGCCGGGATCACCAGCTTGCCGAGCACGTCGGCGGTGCCGGCGTTGTACGGCGGCCCGTCGTAGGCGTAGCCGTTGCTCGACACCCGCACCGGGCTCGGGATGTCGGACAACTCCAGCACGTCGGCCAACGTGTCTGGCGCACCCTTGTCGCCCTTCACGACGCGCTGCACGAGGACCGCCGGGTCGGTCGGCAGGCCGAACCGCTCCGACGCGATCTCGACCCACCACTCCTCGCCCTTCTTCGCCTCAAACTCGAACACGTCCACGTCCGCGGCCGGGAAGAACCGGCCGGCCACGTCGCACGGGAGCGTGAGGCGCTGGGGGCGGGCGCCGTCGTTGGGCTCGACTTCCGCCGTCGCCGCCTGCGGGGGAAAGCCGGTGGGCGGCCACGAGAAGGCGTTCACCGCCTGCGTCGAAGTCTGGCGGACGATGGGCGTGCCGGCGGGCTGCTCCCACACGCCGAGGCGGTAATAGAACGCGGGGCCGCCCTTGAAGGTCAGCTCGTGGAGCTTGATCGTGTACCGGCCGTCCGCCGGCGGCACGAAGTCGATGACGCCGCCGCGCCGCTCGACGAGCAGGTCGCGCCCCGCGGCATCGCCGACGATTACCGTCGCGTTCAGTTTCGAGTCGATGCCGCGGGTCGTGCAGTCGATCACCACGCGCTGCCCCTTGCGGGCCTGGAAGGTGAAGTAGTCGATGGCGCGGTCGGCGACGGCGCCGTTGCACACGGAGTTCAGCGGCAGTTCCTTCGCCGTGGCGAGCGTCCGGTTCGGCGTCGTCACCACCACCTCGGCGAGCGACCCACCGCAAAGACCCGCGCCGACGAGACGCCGAGCCGCGTCGTGACGCGGGCCTCGTACAACCCGACGGGGCAGTCCGGGGCGATCGTGACCGTGTAGCGATCCCCGGGGGCGTCGAGCTTCCGCTTCGCGGTGATGCGCGGGTCGGAGAAGATCAGGTCGCCGGCGTCGTCGAGGTGTTCGCCGGTGACCGCGACCTCAACCGTCGTACCCGCCTTGCCGCCCATCGGCATGGTGGTGAGCAGCCGGGGGGCCGGAAGGCCCACCGACTGCGCCGGCGCCGCCGCGGCGCTGCCGAGGAGCACGACCCAGGCGGCGGCGTGGCGGAGGTGTGGTGCGAGGTTCGCCATGGGAACGGTCAGTGGTTGAAGAGGAATTCCTTGCTCGTCATCAGCGCCCAGAGCAAATCCTGGTACCCCTCGCTGGCGGCTCGTTGCGCATCGATCGGCTGGCCTGCTGCGTTGACGCGCGGCTCGGCGAGGTAGCCGAGCGCCGCCCGCAGCTCGTCGGGCCGCGGGTCGCGCGCGAACGCCACCCGGTACAGCTCCTTCACCCGATCCTCGGCAGGCCGGGCGTCCTTCGCCAGCTTCTCCGCGCGGCCGGTGGGGTGCGCCAGCTTGTTGCGCACGTCGGGCGAGTTGAGCAGGTGGAGGCTCTGCGCCAGGTTCGACGACTGCACCCGCTCGCACTCGCACACGCTCTCGCCCTCCGGCCGGCCGAACACCCGCAGGAACGCCGACGACCGGTTGTAGCTGTTGTCCGGCAGCGCCACCGCCCGGGTGCCGGGCGGCAGGTTCGGGAAGTCGGTCTGCGTGCCGGTCAGCTGGTCGATCGCGTCCAACAGCACCTCGGCCGAGAGGCGGCGCGGGTAGTAGCGCGAGTAGTTCTGGCGGTCGCCACCGTTGAAGGCGTTCGGCGCCGCGCTCAGCTGGTAGGCGTTCGAGCGGACGAGGACGCGCACCAGCGATTTCAGGTCGAAGCCGCTGCTGATGAAATGCTTCTCCAGCGCCGCGAGCAGCTCCGGGTTCGACGGCGGGTTGGTGTCGCGGATGTCGTCCTCGGGCTCGATCAGCCCGCGCCCGAAGAAGTGCTTCCAGTACCGGTTGACGAGCGCCTTCGCGAAGAACGGGTTGGTCGACGAGCGCATCCAGTCGGCCAGTTTCAGCCGCGGGTCCTCGTCCGGCGCGATCGCGGGGACCGCGTCGCCCAGCGCCGCCGGCCGCAGCGCCGCCTTCGTGCGGATGTTCGTCGCCGTCGCCACGCCGCGCTTGTGGAAGATCAGGTCTTCGCCGCGGGTGCCGGACGGCTTGCGCCCGACCTGCCCGAAGAACGCCGCGAGGGCGTAGTAATCGTCCTGGCTCCAGCGCTCGAACGGGTGGTGGTGGCACTGGGCACACTGGATGCGCACGCCGAGGAACAGCTGCGCCACGTCCTCGATCTGGTCCTTCGGCTCCTTCACCCGCTTGTACCACGC
>DASPHQ010000448.1:0-9543 GCA_035629595.1 Urbifossiella sp.
ACGACACGGCAACGCGCCTGCACCGAGCCGCCCGCGCCCGCGTGTCCGGCGCCGCCGAGAAGGTGACTGCCGCCGCGGCGCAACTGGATGGCCTGAGTCCGCTGAACATCCTGAAGCGCGGCTACAGCCTGACGCGCACGACGGCCGGTGCCGTGATCACGGACCCCGCCGCCGTGAGCCCCGGCGACATCCTGCTGACGCGCGTCGCGGGTGGCGAGATTCGCAGCGTCGCGGTCGAGGCGGCGATCGTCACGAACCCGAACCCCCGAAGCGCCGATGACGCCGAGTGACGCCGAACCCGTCCGCTTCGAACAGGCGCTGGCCGAGCTCGACCGCATCCTCCGCGAACTCGAGGACGGCACCACCACGCTCGACGACGCACTCGCCCGGTACGAGCGCGGCGTCGGCCTGCTCCGCCTCTGTTACGGCAAGCTCAAGGACGCCGAGCAGCGCGTTCGGCTCCTGGCCGGCACCGCCGCAGACGGCTCGCCCGACCTGCAGCCGTTCGAGCACGTCGCGACCCTGTCCGCGGCCAAGGCGGCGCTCGGGAAATCGGGTCGCGGCACGAAGTTGCCGGGAATAGACGGTTGACCACGGGGTCGAATCCGCGGGTGGTTCGCGGATTCGTCCGGGTCGTGCGGCCCCCGGTCTACTATAAATCACCCGACAGCCCCACTGCGGGGCGCCCGGAAGGATCGGTCGTGGGCGGGGAGTTGTGGGCTGACCTGAAGGACCGGCAGGACGCCGTCGAGGCCGCGCTGCGACTCACCCTCGCCCGGTACACGTCGGACGCCCCCGCCGCCCTGTCCGCGGCGATGGGGTACTCACTCCTCGCCCCCGGCAAGCGGCTCCGCCCGCTCCTCGTCGTCCTCGCCTGCGAGGCGGGCGGCGGCACGCTCGAACAGGCGCTGCCGGCGGCGTGTGCGGTCGAGATGGTTCACACCTACTCGCTCGTCCACGACGACCTGCCGGCGATGGACGACGACGACCTGCGGCGCGGCCTGCCGACGTGCCACAAGAAGTTCGGCGAGGCGCTGGCGATCCTGGCCGGCGACGCACTCCTGACGCTGGCGTTCGAGGTGGTCGCCGCGGGTTACCCGCCGCGTACGGCCGCGGTTAGCTGTGTGGAACTGGCGGCGGGCGCCGGGGCGGTCGGGATGGTCGGCGGCCAGGTGCTGGACCTCGCCGCGGAAGGGCGGATCGAGTCGTCCGCCCCCGCCGATACCGTCGCGTCGCTGGAGGCGATCCACCGCCGCAAGACGGGCGCCCTGTTCCGCGCGGCGCTGCGGCTCGGCGTCCACGCGGCGCAGGGCGAGCGCGGGGCTGACCCCGCCGCCCTGGCCGCGGCCGACGACTACGCCGCCGCCTTCGGGCTGGCGTTCCAGGTGACCGACGACCTGCTCGACGTGGAGAGCACGGCCGAGAAGACGGGCAAGCGGGTGAACAAGGACGCCGCCCGCGGCAAGATGACCTACCCCGGCCTCCTCGGCGCGTTCGAGAGCCGGCTGCGGGCGGAAGAACTGGCGGTGACCGCCATGACGGCGGCAATTCGGCTCGGGAGTTCACACCTCTTCGAGCTGGCGAAGTACGTCGTGCGACGAGATCGCTAACAGGGGCAAGGGGCAAGGGGCAAGGGGCAAGTACGAAACCTCCGATCTGGGTTCAGTCTTGCCCCATGCCCCTTGCCCCTTGCCCCTCCACACGGGGGATACGATGTCTGCCCTGCTGCCCACGATCACCGGCCCGGCCGACCTGCACACGCTCTCGGACGAGCAGTTGCAGCAGCTCACCCGCGAGATCCGCGAGGAACTCGTCCGGGTGCTCACCACCCGGCCGGCCCACTTCGCCAGCAACCTCGGCGTCGTCGAGCTGACGCTGGCGCTGCACATGACCTTCGACTTCTCGAAGGACCGCCTCATCTGGGACACGGGCCACCAGGTCTACCCGCACAAGCTGGTGACGGGCCGCTACGACCGGTTCCACACCATCCGCACCCGCGGCGGACTCATGGGCTTCCCCCACCCGGGCGAGTCCCCCTACGACCTGTTCATGACCGGCCACGCCGGGTGCAGCGTCTCCACCGTCTCCGGCCTGAAGGCCGCCGACGACCTGATGGGCAACGGCGACCGCAAGGCCGTCGCGGTCATCGGCGACGGGGCCCTGCCGAGCGGCATCGTGTTCGAGGCGATGAACAACATCGGCGGGATGAACCAGGACCTGCTCGTGGTCCTCAACGACAACAAGATGAGCATCTGCCCGCGCACCGGCGGGCTCGGCCGCTACCTCGACCAGTGCCGCATCACCGGCCTCTACCAGGGCAGCAAGCGGAAGATCAACCGCGTCCTCAGCAGCATCCCCGTCATCGGCGAGATGGCCCACTCGGCGCTCGAACAGATCCGCGACGGGCTCAAGGCGTTCTTCAAGGACGGGATGCTGTTCGAGGAGATGGGCTTCCGCTACTTCGGCCCCGTGGACGGTCACGACCTGCCGGGGCTCCGCAAGATCCTCCGCGACCTGAAGGGCCAGAAGGGGCCGATCCTGCTCCACGTGTTCACCAACAAGGGGCACGGCATCCCGGAGGCCGCGGCCGACCCGGTGACGTACCACACGCCGCCGGTGTTCGACGAGATGGGTCCGAACGGCACCATCAAGTCGTTCAAGAAGAGCGGCGCCAAGGCGTACACCGACCTCATGAGCGCCGGCATCCACGCGGCGATGGCCGCCGACCCGAAGGTCGCGGTGCTGACCGCCGCCATGTGCCAGGGGAACAAGCTCGAACAGGTGCGCACCGACTTCCCCGACCGCTTCTTCGACGTGGGCATCTGCGAGAGCCACGCCGTCGCCTTCGCCGCGGGGATGGCGAAGGCCGGCATGAGGCCGGTGGTGGATATCTACAGCACGTTCCTGCAGCGGAGCTTCGACCAGATCTTCCAGGAGGTGTGCCTGCAGAACCTCCCCGTGGTGTTCGCCATGGACCGCGCCGGCCTCACCGGCCCGGAGGGGCCGACGCACCACGGCACGTTCGACATCCCGTACATGCGGCTGTTCCCGAACATGACGGCGATGGCCCCCGGCGACCAGGCCGACGCGGTGCCGATGCTGAACTACGCGCTCGGCCACCCCGGGCCGATCGGGATGCGCTACCCGAAGACGAACCTGGACCACGTCGAACGGCCGAACGGGCTGGCGCCGGTCGAGCTCGGCAAGGCCGAGGTGATCGACTGGGGCGAGGACGGCTGCTTCGTCGCCTACGGCACGCTGCTGGCGACGTGCGTCGCGGCGGCGGCGAAACTCCGCGAGGAGGGGCTGCACGTCGGCGTCGTCAACGCCCGGTTCGTGAAGCCGCTGGACCGCGAGACGATTCTGCGGGCCGTCGAGACGCTGCCGGTGGTGGTGACCGTCGAGGAAGGGACGATCGAGGGCGGGTTCGGCTCGGCGGTGCTGGAGGCGGCGAACGCGGCGGGGCTGGACGCCCGTAACGTGGTGCGGTGCGGCATGCCCGATCGGTTCATCGAGCACGGCGACCGCGGCGAGCTGCTGGCGTCGCTGGGCCTGACCGCGGACGGGCTGGCCGACGCGGTGCGGAAGCACCGCGAGGCGCTGCGGCCCGTATAACGACAGCTCCGACATCGGGCCGCGTATACGGGTGAGATATGGCGAACGAGCGCTCCTACCCGTGCCTGCCGTGCCGCGACCTCGACCCGGCGATCGCTTTCTACGAGGCGATCGGCTTCCGCCGCACGTACCGCCAACTCAAGCCCAACCCGTACGCCGTCGTCCAGCGCGACGACCTGCACCTCCACCTGTTCGGGATGCCGGACTTCAACCCGGCCGACTCCTACGGCAGCGTCATCGTCGTCGTTCCCGACCCGGACGCCCTGTACCGGTCCTTCGCGGACGGGCTGCGGGCGGCCTACGGGAAGGTGCCCGTGGCCGGCATCCCGCGCCTGCTCCGGCCGCGGAAGCGGTTCGGCACGGTGTACGGGTTCAGCCTGGTGGACACCGGCGGGAACTGGTTGCGGGTGTCCCGGCTGGGTGACACGGAGGAGGACGAAAGCCCGTCGTCCGGACTGGCGAAGATCGTGCTCTCCGCGGCCCGGCTGGGCGACGCCCACGGCGACGACGCCAAGGCGCTTCAGACGCTCGAAAGCGGCCTGACTCGCTACCCCGCCGCGCCGCCGATCGACCGCGTGAAGGCGCTCCTCTACCGCGCCGAACTCGCCGTCCGCGTGGGGAACCCCGAGCTCGCCCGGGAGTCGCTCGCCGCCGCGACGGCCGTCGCGCTGACGCCCGAGGAGGAGGCCGAACTCGCTGAGGAGGTAGAGCGGACGGCCGAAATCGTTCGCGCGGCCGATTCTTGATGAGCCTGTCCCACAGGCGGGCGGCTCGCCGGTTCGGAGTGAGCGGTCACAGCTACCTGCCGCGACAGGCCGCGGCCGCAGCGCGCCACATCGCCGCCAGCTTCGGCTCGCCGAGCGCCTCGGTCACCGTCGCCAGTTCCAGCCGCACCGCCGCGTCCCACGGCCGGTCCATCGCCTCGCGGGTCAGCGCCGTCGCCCGCTCCAGCGTCTTTCGCAACTCCTCCGCCCGCGCCGCAGCCCGAGCCGACTCCGGCGCGCGGCCGGTCGCGGCGTAGGCCTGCGCCAGGAGGAACTGCGTCTGGTAGTCGGCCGGGAGTCGCGCGGCCGCCGCCTCCAGCGCCGCGACCGCCGCGGCCGCGTTACCCTCGTCGAGGTGGAGTTGGCCGCGCAACCGGCGCAGCACGCCGTCGACCGGGTGGGCGGCAATCGACCGGTCCGCGGCCGCGGCCGCGTCGGCGCGGCGCGCGACGCCGCGCAGCGCCTCCACCCGCACCGCCTCGCCGGCCGGGCCCGGCGCCGGCGGGTCGGCGTCGAACACGGCGAGGGCGTCGGCGAACTTCCCGGCGCGGTTCAACACCTCGGCCAGCTCGGCGACCACCTCGCCGCGCGCCGCCCCGGCCAGCCCGCGCCGCAGCGACTCGCGGTACGCCGCCTCCGCCTGCTCGTACCGGTTCAAATCCTTGTTGATCAGCCCCATCAGCCGGTGCGGGCGGGCGTCGGCCGGGTCGAGGCGGGCCACCGCTTCGAGGTCGGCGACCGCCGCCGGCATCTGGCCCAGGTCGTAGGCCACGGCCGCCCGGCTGCGGCGGGCGTCGACGTTGTCGGGCTCGGCGTCGAGGACGTAGCTCAGGACGCGGTCGGCCTCGGCGAGGTTGCCGACGGCGAGGAGGCACCGGCCAGCCTTCGTCGCGGAGCGGAGGTGAAACGGACCCTCGCGCTTCACCTCCCGGAAAGCCTCCAGCGCGAGGTCGGGGCGGCCGGTCGCCAGGAAGTACTCGCCGCGCAGCACCGCGGCGTGGTCGGCGGCGCCGGCGGCCTCCAGCCGGTCGATGGCGCGGCCGGCGTCGGCCCAGTTCTCGGCGCGGATCGCCTCCTCGCCACGGGCGAGTTGGTAGTCCGGCCGCGTCACCCGGTAGCGCCAGCCGCCGACCGCCGCCGCGACGATCAGGAAGGCGGCGAGAACGAACCACCCCCGCCAGGCACGGCGGCCGGGCGGGGGCGGGGCGGGTTCGGACGAAGGGGCACGCGGGTCGGCGGTCACTTCTTCTTCTCGAGCTTCAACTCGACCGGCCCACTCACCGGCACCGTGACCGACAGCGGCGTCGACGTCGCGGACCCGTACACGGCCGGGAGGTCGCCGATGTCGATCTTGGGGCCGGAGCCGGTCTTCACGGCGGGGAAGCCGGCGGGTCCGGCGCCGCCGGTCTTGGCGACCTCCTTGGCCTTCATCTTGGCCAAGTAGTCCTTGTCGATCTTGGCCGGGTCGCCGGGGGCCTGGCCCTCGGTGATCTTCGTGCGGGTCACCATCACCTTGTAGGTGCCGGCGGGGATGCCGGGTCCGTTGTCGTACTGCAGAGCGAATTTGCCGCTGTCGTCGGTCCGGCCGACAGCGCTCTTCGAGCCGCTGTCGTTGATGAAGATCACGGTGGCGCCGTCGAGCGGCGTGCCGTCGTAGGTGACGGTGCCTTCGACGGGGGTCAGCTTGTCGCCGCACCCGACGGTCAAGACGGCCGAGAGGGTGAGCAGGAGGAAGAAGAGGGGGCGTCGCATGGGGCGCGGGCTCCGGGTCGGTCGGGGGGTGTGGAGAGAGCCCGAGCCCGGCGGGAAGGCCGCGCCGGGCTCGGGTGGGGTCACTCTGATCGACCCGCCCGCTTACGGGGGGGACACGGCCTGGCCGTCGGCCCGGGCGCCGAGGTACTGGTACGTGCGGTGGTCGATCGTCGAGGTGATGAAGCGGACGCTGCCGTCACCCAGGACGAAGTTGGCCCCGCCGGTGTGGCGCGACTTGAAGCCCCACGACAGGTTCCAGTTGCCGAACGACTTCAACACGTTGCTCCCGCAGCGGGCGCGCTCGTCGGTCACGTAGTTGATGGGCACGATGGTGCCGACGTGCGCGTTGCCGCCGTTGAAGTGCGTCCACGAGCCGTCCCAGAAGTGGTCGTGCCACTCGGGGAGCATCTCGCCGATGAGCAGCGTGTTCGACAGCCCGTCGCCCACGGACGCCATGTTGATCTTGGCCCCGAGCCGGTTGTACATGCCGCGGATGCCGGCGGAGTTCTGGTCGTTCCCGTGGTCCGGGCTGGTGGTGATGCCGGGGTGCGTGCCGGTCTGGCAGTGGGTCTGGTAGGTGTTCGCGCCGCACCCGCCGTCCAGGCACTGCGGCCCGAGGCTGCCGCCGTAGTTCGACATGCGCCAGTCGACGTTCCAGCCGTCGCTCGGGCAGCGGTAGGTGGCGACGCGGGCGTTGGCGTAGGCGGTGGCGGTGCTGGCGTCGCCGCGGAACCGGCCGGCCGAGTTGTAGATCGACTCGGGGCCGCCGCCGAAGCTGCTCATCGAGTTCCACAGGCCCGCCTGCTCCATGTACGGCAGGCTGAAGGTGAGGAACGTGCCGCGGTCGTCACCCCAGTCGCCGGAGGGGGCGCCGGGCATGCCCATGAACGGCCCCATCTGGCCGCCCGGGGGGAACCGACCGACCACGTCGTGGTAGTTGTGCTGGGCCAGCCCCAACTGCTTGAGGTTGTTCTGGCACTTGGACCGGGCGGCGGCCTCGCGGACCTTCTGGACGGCCGGCAGGAGGAGCCCGATCAGGATGGCGATGATGGCGATGACGACCAACAGCTCGATCAGCGTGAACGCCGCGGCCTTCCGGCCGGGGCTCCCGCGCGGGGAACAAGGAATCGCTTTCATGGCGAGCCTGCGAGTGGGAGAAAAGGGCGCGCAACGGAATTACCCGCTATCCCAGACAATCGTCGAACGCGACCCCCATGTCAAGAGTTCCGCGAAAAAAGTGAGAAGATTTTCCGGCACGCTCCCCTCGAACGCGGCCCCGCCTCGGCGCGACGCCGGGCGGATCGGCTTCACCAGCCACTGCGAGCCTGGTGCGGCGCCGCGAGCTCCGGCCGGTTGGTGCGTCGGTAGTGGTCCGCGAGTACACGGTGGCTCGGGACGTGGTCGGGGCGGATCGCGAGTGCCGACGCGAGCCAGCGAACGCCTTCGTCCTCGCGGCCGTTGCGCAGGAACAGTTCGCCGATCTCGCGGCGGAGGTCCGGGTCGGCGGGACTGGTGGAGATGCGGCGGCCGAGTTCGCGGACGCGCGTCAGGTCGTCGCGGAGTTGCTTCCAGCGGGCCTCCGCCTCGGCCGCTTCGGCTGGTGTGCCCGCCTGCTGCAGGCAGCGGAGGAGCGTGAACCGGGCCTCCACGTCGGACGGGTCGGCGGCGACCGCACGGCGGGCGAACGGCAGACCGTCGGCGGCCCGGCCCCGGTCGAGGTCGAGCCGGGCGCGCTGCGTCAGCACGGTGACGCTGGCGTCCGGGCGCGACGCGGCCCGGTCGAGGATCGCGACCGCCTCATCGGCCCGCCCCTCGGCTTCCAGCGCGGCGGAGCGGAAGCGGAGCACGTCAGGGTCGTCGGGGTACGCGGCCGAGAGCTGCTCCAGGTGCGGGGCGATTTCGGCGGGAGGGCGGCGGGCGTCGAGCATCGTCCGCACCAGCCCGAGCCGCGCCCGGCGGTCGTCGGGCACGGCCTCGACCCACGCGGCGAACGCGAGCCGACACGCCTCGCGGCGCTCGAGCCGTTCGAGCACGTCCGTCCGCGCCGCCCACGCCCGCGAGTCCGTCGGCGCGAGCTCCACCCACCGGGCGGTCAGCGGATCGACCTCGACGATGCGGTACTGCCCGATGTAGCCGGGTACGATCACCGCCAGCGCGTCGGCGGCGTCCGGGCCGGTCCCGTCCGCGAGCGGCCGCAGGATCGCTTCGACGGCGTAGAACGGCGCTCCGTTCGCCGCCGCGAGCAAGGCGCGTTCGTTACGAATCGCGTCCGCATTCCAGCCGAACCGCGCGGCCTCGTCGAGGTGACGGCCGGCGGCGGCGCGGTCGCCGGTGCGGCGCGCGGCGACGGCGGCGAGGAAGTGGGCTTCGTTGTCGTGCGGCCAGGTGGCGAGAGTGCGGGCGAGGCGGTCGCGGGCGGCGGCGGGGTCGCCGGCGGCGAGGGCGTCGCGGGCCTTCGATAACGCCCGCCACGCGAGGAACTGATCGGCCACGACCCAGCCGCCGGCGAGTACCGCGACGAGTACGACGCCGAGGACGCCGATGGTGGCGCGGCGGCTGAGGCGGGCGGGGGCGGCCATCGGTTACTGCTTGGCCGGGGGCGGGTCGAGCTGGGCGGCGAGGGCGGCGTCGACGACCTTGGTCCAATCCTCCGGGGGCTTGTGCTGCATCCGCCGCCGCTCGTCGGTCCAGCGGATGACGCCGTCCGGGCCGACGAGGAGGATGGTCGGCGCCACCTGGTAGCCGGCCCCCGGCATGCCGCTGCCGGCGCCGAGGCGGATGATCGTCTCGGTGCTCATCAGATAACCGTTCGCCCACGGCATGCGGGCCTTCGCCACGTACGGCTCGACCATGTCGTCGGGCATGTTGGTGAGCCCGACGAACTGCACGCCGCGGGGCGAATACTTCTCGTGGAGCCGGACAAGGTCGGGGGCGGAGGACTTGCAGAACGGGCACCAGTGCGCCCAGACGTCGACGAGGAGGAGCTTCTGACCCGGCGCGCCGACGACAGGGGGCGGGCCGTTGATCCACCCCTTCGTCACCAGCGGCGGGAGCACGTCGCCGACCTTCAGTGGCGGCGTGGCCGGCACCGGGGTCGTCACCTCCGGCACGTCGTCGGGCACGTTGGTCGGGCGCGGCACGGGCGTCGGCTCGCACCCGGCGACGAGGAGCGCGGCGGCGAGAACGACGGCGGGGCGCACGGGTGACTCCGGCGGAGGTGGGGGGTGAAGGGATTATCCGTGCACGGCGGGGGAAGTTCAACCGCGGTGTCGTGTTCGGGGGAGCTGCCCGGGTGGGCCTCTCACTCCACCCACCGACTTCGGTGGATGTCAAGCCGTGCCCCGGCTGGTGGCGACGTTTTAGGCGAGATTATTGTTTCCGCCGCCCCCCCACCGGGTCGCGGAAACAAGTG
>DASPHQ010000449.1:0-2908 GCA_035629595.1 Urbifossiella sp.
GCGTTCAGCCCGGACGGCACCCGGGTCGCGGCCTCGGTCGAGCTCAACCGCGGGCGCCCGGACGGGAAGCGGGCGTTCTCCGAGTACGAAATCCGGGTGTGGGACGTGCCCTCCGGCGTCCCCATCGGCACCCCCAAACAATTCCCCGGCGAGAGGGTCGGAACCCCGGCGTTCTCCCCGGACGGGAAGAGGCTGGCCGTGTACCACCGCCGGGGGGAAAAGTCGTCCGGCGTCACGGTCCTCGACGCCGCAACCGGCCAGCCCGTCACGACCCGACGGATGACGACCGACCTGGGCGACGGCGACCTGGCGTACACGCCCGACGGGCGGTTGCTCCTCGCGTACGACGGCGGCGACAAGGACAAGGCGCTCCGCCTGCTCGACACCGCCGCCGACACCGGGCCGGGGCGGGTGCTGTTCGACCCCGGCCCGGACGGCGCGCGGGTGTTCGGTATCAACTTCGGGGCCGGCGGGACGCGGCTGGTGGCGTGCGACCTCGACCGGGTGGTGCGGGGCTGGGAGCTGACGGCCGACGGGCCGCGGCCGGCGTTCACCTTCCGGGCGGAACAGATGACCTTGTCCGTCCGGTCGTTCCAGCTCAGCCCCGACGGCCGGCTGTGCGCCATGTGCCCCGGCTCCTACGGGCCGGTCGTCCCGATCTGGGACGTCCGCACGGGTCGGCAGGTGTTTGCCGCCCGCGGCCACTCCGCCGGCGTCGGCGGCCTGGCGTTCAGCCCGGACGGCCGGACCCTGGCCACCGCCTCCGCAGACAAGACGGTCAAGTTGTGGGACGTTCCGGCGGTCGCGGCGGGGCCGAATCTGTTCGCGAACCTGAACGCCGAGGGCGTCGCCGCCCGCCCGGACGGCGGGTTCACCGTGCTGGCGCACGCCCCCACCGCACCCGACTCGCCCGCGGCGTTCACGGTGCGGGACGTGGTGAGCGGTCGGGAGTTGTTCCGCGGGCCGCCCCGGCGGGAGGTCACGGACACGTTCCGACGGGTCGTTCTCGCGCCCGACGGGGGGCGGGTGGCGACCGTGAACTGGGAGGCGGACGGCCGGGTGGTCGTGTGGGACGTGGCGTCCAGCAAGAAGTCGCCCGAATTCCCGGCGGACGGCATCCCCGCCGCGGCGGCCCGGATCGTCACCCCCGACCGCATCCTGATCGCGCACCCGGACGGCACGCGCCGGCTGCACGACCTCCCGGCCGGCCGGCCAGTCGGGCCGCCGTTGTGGGTGGAGGGTGCCGGGACGGGTGGGTTGCTATTCGCCGCCCGCAACGGTCGCGAGTTCACCGCCATCCGGGAGCGTACCGTCCGAACGGTGGACGCGTACGAGGCGGTCGTCCGCAGCGTGACCGCGCCCGAACCCCTGTGGCAACTCCTCGCCCTCAGCCCCGACGGGGGTACGCTGGCGGCCACTATCCGAGATGTCGTGGTGCTCCTCGACACCCGGACGGGCGAGGTGCGCCGGCAGCTCCGGGGGCACACCGCGTCGCCGCGGTCGGGCGTGTTCTCGCCGGACGGGCGGCGCCTGTTCACCGGCTCGGCCGACCACACGGTCCGGGTGTGGGACACGGCCACCGGGCAGGAGGTGCTCACCATCCGGCACGGGAACACGGTGGTGGCTCTCGCCCTCAGCGCCGACGGCCGCCGGCTGGCGACGCAGGAGAACTGGAATGGCCGCGGCCGGGTCTTCGACGCCACCCCGCTACCGTGAGCCGCCGCGGTCGTCGGCTAGAATGAGCCCCGGAGGACCACGCCATGCCGCTGCGCGACCACTTCCGACCGCCGACGTCCCGGGCCGCGTCGTGGGAGGGCTTCCACGGCGGGTGGCCGATGGTCATCGTCCAGCAGTTACGGAAACGGCTTCCGCCCGGGTACGTCTCCGAGCCGCGCGTCCATTTCGGATCACAGGTCGAAGTCGATGTCGCCGGGTTCGAGACCGACGAGGCGCCGACCGACGGCCGTCCCGACTCGGGGGGTGGAACCGCCACGGCGGTGTGGGCGCCCGCCGCCCCGAGCGTGGCGGTCGAGACCGAACTGGCCGGCGACGACGCATACGAAGTCCGCGTCTACGACGTGGAGCGCGGGCGGCAGCTGGTGGCGGCCGTCGAAATCGTCAGCCCCGGGAACAAGGACCGGCCGGAGAAGCGGACCGCGTTCGTCGGCAAGTGCGCGGCCCTGCTCCGGGAGGGCGTCGCGGTGAGCATCGTGGACCTGGTCACGGTCCGGCACTTCAACCTGTACGCCGAGCTGATGGCGGCGCTCGGCCACCGCGACCGGACGCTCGGCCGCGACCCACCGGCGGTGTACGCGGCGGCGTGCCGGTGGCTGCGGACGGACGACCGTGCGGAGCTGCAGACGTGGTCGCACGCCCTCGCGGTCGGGAAGCCGCTGCCGACGCTGCCGCTGTGGCTGACCGCGACGCTATACGTCCCGCTCGAACTGGAGGCGAGCTACGAGGCGGCGTGCGCCGACCTGAGCATCCCGTGACGCCGCCGGGTCAGGCGATCCGCAGCAGGCGGCAGGTTTCCTGGTAGCTCGGTTCGAGCGGGAGCTCGACCCGCAGGTCGGGGGCGAGCCACAGCGGGAGCGTCGGCAGCGGCTGGCCGACGACCATCGGGTAGTACCAGGCGTCGAGGAGCGCGGGCCCCTTCGGCGGCCGGCGGGCGCGGAGGCTGACCGCGTACAGGTGCGGCGGCGGGTCGCCGAGCCGCGGGTCGGCGCGGTCCAGGCGGGCGAGCAGTTCGGCGTACAGGTTTGCGCGGAGGGTGCTCACCGGATCGACTACCACCACGCACACGTCCTGCCGGAGCAGGGAAATCACCTTGCCGACGAACTGCGCGCGGGTGTCGGGCCGGTCCTTGTTCGACGGGCTGACGATCTCGATCGCCGCGACCAGCCGGCGG
>DASPHQ010000450.1:0-3170 GCA_035629595.1 Urbifossiella sp.
CCTGCTCGTCTACCCGAAGGCCGCGAAGGCGATGGACACGGCGTTCCAACTCACGCTCAGGCTCCCGCCCGGCTGGCAGCAGGGGAGCGCCCTCGCGGCCGTCGAGGAGACCAAGGCGACCACGGCGTTCGCGCCCTGCACGCTCGAAACGCTCATCGACTCGCCGCTCCTGTGCGGCCTCCACACGAAATCGCTCCCGATCGGCGCCGACGGCAAGCACCGCGTCTTCCTGGCGTGCGACAGCGAGGCCGGGCTGGACGTGCCCGCGGACGTGAAGGCCGGCTGGGAGAAGCTCGTCGAGCAGGCCGACAAGATGTTCGGCTCGCGGCCGTACGGTTCGTACACGTTCCTGCTGGCGCTTTCGGACAAGATTCGCTTCCGCGGTCTGGAACACCACGAGTCCAGCGACAACCGCCTCCCCGAGATGACGCTCCAGACGCCGCACCTGCGGCTGTACTCGGCCGGGCTGTTCCCGCACGAGTTCGTCCACGCGTGGTGCGGGAAGTTCCGCCGGCCCGCGGGGATGATCGTGCCCGACTTCCAGGCCACGCCCGACACCCGAATGCTGTGGGCCTACGAGGGGCTGACGAACTACCTCGGCTGGGTGCTCACCGCCCGCAGCGGCCTCATCAGCGCGGAGGCGGCGCGCGACGACCTGGCCGGCACCGCGGAGCGGATGAAGAACGCCCGCGGCCGCAGCTGGCGGCCGCTCGAAGACACCGGCACCAGCAGCCACGTCCTCGCCGGCTCCCGCGGGGCGTGGGGGGCGTGGCGGCGCTCCCTCGACTACTACGACGAGGGCACCCTGCTGTGGCTCGAAGTCGATGCCGTCATCCGCAAGGAGACGAACGGCGCGAAGTCGCTCGACGATTTTTGCCGCGCCTTCTTCGCCTGCCCGCCCGGCCGACCCGCGGTGAAGGGGTACACGTTCGACGACATCGTGGCGGGCCTGAACGCCGTGTGCCCCTACGACTGGAAGACGCACCTGACCCGCCGCGTGACGCTGCCGTCGGCCGACGCCCCGCTGGAGGGGTTGCTCCTCGGCGGCTGGTCGCTCGGCTACTCGGACAAGCCGAACGACACGCACAAGGCCGGCGAGAGCGTGTCGAAGGGGATGGACCTGACGGCGTCGGTGGGGGTGAAGGTGTCGGCCGACGGGGTGATCGGCGACGTGGTGCCGGACAGCCCCGCGGCGAAGGCGAAGCTGGCCCCGGGGGCGAAGGTGGTGGCGGTGAACCAGCGGAAGTTCACGCCCGAGCTGCTGAAGTCGTCGGTGGCCGCGACGCGGGCCGGCGGCAAGCTCGAGCTGCTCGTGGAGAACGGCGACTGGTTCAGCACCGCGACGGTGGCCTACAACGGCGGGCTGCGCTACCCCAAGCTCGAACGCACGCAGGCGGAGCCGGACCGCATGGGGGCGATCCTGGCGCCCAGGTAGTTGAGTTGCCGCTTGCGGCTTCGCGTTGCGAAGCGCGAAGCCGCAAGCGGCGAAGTCACTTCCCCAGTTCCACCCGCGCCACGGCGTAGACCAGGAACCGCGGCACCGCGAACCGCAGCCGCCCCTCGCGCACCTCGAACGGCACCACCACCGGCTCCCCCTCCGGCGTCACGACCCGCACCGCGGTCACCCGCGCCCCCGCCGGCAGCCGCACGTCGGCCTTCACGCCGTCCACCGCCCGCGGCTTCTCGTCCTTGATGCCGCCGCCGGGGCTGCGCTTCTCCTTCGGCTCGTCGCGGTCGTAGTTCACGAAGTGCAGCGTCAGTTCCCCGCCGGCCGCGGGTACACTGGCCGAAACCCGCACCGTTTTCGGCGCCGCGAACGTGCTGCGATCGGCCGGAAGCACGACGCGGTCCGGCAGGCCGCTCACGCCGTGGTAGCCCTTCAACCGGTCGGGCGTGGCGAGGTCGTCGGGGATCACGTCGAACAGGACGTGCCGGTCGAGCAGGTCGCGGCCCGACTTCTTGAACTCCTCGACGCTCGCCACATCCCCCTGGTGCACCTTCGACCGCGGGAACAGCAGCGCCACCTCGGCGTAGGGCCGGTTCGCCTTGAACGCCGCGTCGTTCGCCGCCAGGAAGCGGTAGTAGCGCACCAGCTCCGCGCGCGCCTCCGGGTCCTTGTGGCGGGCGTAGAAGCCCATCGGGGCGCCGCCGTTCGCGGCGAGCTCGGCGATCGCCACGCGGGTGCGCGTGGCCTCGTACTTCCCGAGCGTGAACGGCTTGTCGTCGAACGCGCCGCGGATGTAGCGGGCCTGCAACGTCGCCTCGCCGAGCACGCCGGCGGCCAGGTCGGTGAAGTTGGCCGCGCCGCCGGTGCTGTACCACAGGTAGTCCTCGTCCTTGCCCCACAGCTCCTTCGGTAGCAGGCAGCGCTCGTCGCCGCTGATCTGGCCGAAGTCGCCGAGGTGGTTCCACTGCGCCACCAGGAACCCCGGCTTCAGCGCCTTCGCGTACTTCACGAACACGTCGTCGAACGCCTGCTTCTGGCTGATCTGGCTCCACCGCAGCATCTCGAGCCGCAGCGGCGTGCTCGTTTTCGGGTCGTGCCAGCCGACGATCTCGGCGAACTTGTGCGCCTTCACGTCGTCGATGCCGAGCCCCTTGAGCGCGGCGGGCGTGTGCCGCTCGGCGAGGTAGCCGCGGAAGCCGGTCTGGCAGTGGTCGCACAGGCAGTTGTGGCGGTAGAAGTAGTTGGCGATCAGGCCGTCCACGCCGCGCTCGGCCGCGCGCTTCGTCCACGCCTTCAGCACGGTGCGCCAGTGCGGGTTGTTCAGGCACGCGGTGTACTCGCGCATCCCGCCGATGCTGTACTGCTTCGACGCCATCGGGGTGCCGTCCGCGTTGCGGGCCAGCAACTGCAGCGCGTCGGCGACGGGTTTCGGGCCGAATTCCTTCTCGTCCCACAGGTCGCGGTAGAACTTGAAGAACCCCTTCGGGCCGTCCTTGCCGTCCGGCTCGCCGACCAGGAATGTGACGTTGAAGTGCCCCACGACCTTCGCCCCGAGCTTGTGGACGGCGGCGTTGCGGTCCTCGAACCACTTGCCGCACTCGGGGATCCCGCGCACCGGGAAGTGGGCCGGGTAGCCCTTGTACTGCGGCGTGTGGGCGAGGCTGTAGAAGTGGCCGCCGTAGAAGCCGATCTGGCACACCTCGGGCTTCGCGTCCTCGACGAA
>DASPHQ010000451.1:0-2081 GCA_035629595.1 Urbifossiella sp.
CCTGGCCCGGTGTGGCCACGCGACCCGCCCGGCGTGCCGGCCGGCGGTGCACCGTGCCCTGAACTGGCTGCTGGCGATGCAGAACTCGGACGGTGGGTGGGCCGCGTTCGACCGCGACATCAACCGCGAGTTGCTGGAGAAAGTGCCGTTCGCCGACCACAACGCCATGCTCGACCCGAGCTGCCCCGACATCACCGCCCGCGTCCTCGAATCGCTCAGCCACTACGGCTACCGCGTCGGCCAGCCGCCGGTCGATCGCGCTGTCCGGTTCATCCTCGCCCGGCAGGAGGAGGCGGGAAGCTGGTTCGGCCGCTGGGGCGTGAACTACGTCTACGGCACCTGGCAGGTGCTGGTCGGCCTCGCCGCCGTCGGCTTCGACATGACCGCGCCGCCGGTCCGCCGCGCCGTCCGCTGGCTAAAGGACGTGCAGAACGAGGACGGCGGCTGGGGCGAGAGTTGCCGCAGCTACGACGACCCGACGCAAGCCGGCGTCGGCCCCTCGACCGCATCCCAAACCGCGTGGGCGCTGCTCGGGTTGATGGCCGCGGGCGCGACAGATACGGCCGAGGTGCGGGCCGGCGTCGAATACCTGATCGGCACGCAGGCCGCGGACGGCGGCTGGACCGAGGAGCCGTTCACCGGCACCGGCTTCCCGCGCGTCTTCTACCTGAAGTACCACCTGTACCCGGTGTACTTCCCCCTGATGGCTCTCGGCCGCTACTTGGGAGTGGTCAGTGGTCAGTGGTCAGTGGTCAGTCGGACTCACACCCGACTCGACACGCGACACGCCGCCCCCACACCCAGGGGCGCGACCACCCGCACTCTGACTGACCACTGACCACTGACCACCGACCACTCCCGAGGAGGGACCATGCGCTTCCCGCTGAGCCTGACGACCGACATGGCCGGCTACATGATCAAGAAGAAGCTCAAGCGCGAGCGGCGGTTCCCGCTCGTGCTGATGCTCGAGCCGCTGCACGCGTGCAACCTCACCTGCACCGGCTGCGGCCGCATCCGCGAGTACGAGAGCACCATCAAGGAGAAGCTGACCGTCGAGGAGTGCCTCGATTCGGTGGACGCGGCCGGTGCCCCGATCGTCAGCATCTGCGGCGGCGAGCCGCTCATCTACCCGCAGATCGGCGAGCTGGTTCGCGGCGTCCTCAAGAAGCGGAAGCACATCTACCTCTGCACCAACGGCATGTTCATCAAGCGGAAGCTCCACCTGTTCAAGCCGACGAGCCGGTTCTTCTTCAACGTCCACCTCGACGGCCTGGAGAAGACGCACGACAAGGCCGTCGAGCGCGACGGCGTGTTCAAGGAGGCGATGGAGGGGATCAAGGCGGCGAAGGCGGCCGGGTTCATGGTGTGTACCAACACCACCGTGTTCCAGGACACCGACATGGCCGAGATCGACGCCCTGTACGGCTACCTCTCGCAGTTCGGCGTGGACGGGTTCATGCTGTCGCCGGCCTACGGGTACGCGGCGGTGTGCAGCACCAACCCCGACGCGGCCGACATCTTCCTGACGCGCGACCAGATCAAGAAGAAATTCAACGAGGCCGCCGGGCTGTTCAAGAAGTACGCCATGAACACGTCGCCGGTGTACCTCGAATTCCTGCAGGGGAAGCGTGACCTGACGTGTGCCGCGTGGGCCAGCCCGACGCGGAACGTGAAGGGCTGGAAGGGGCCGTGCTACCTCATCACCGACGAGCACCACCCGTCGTTCGGCGACCTGATGGAGAACACCGACTGGAGCGCCTACGGCTACGGCAAGGACCCGCGGTGCGAACACTGCATGATGCACAGCGGCTACGAGGTCGCGGCTGCGCTGGGGGTGAACGCCCGGCTGGGGGACAGCCTCAAGATGCTCCGCTGGCAGTTGACGTGACCGGCGTGCTGTTCGCGCTGGAGCGCGAGGCCGCGCCGTTCCGCCGGCTGGTGCGCGGCCGGCGCGACGTGGCCGTGCGGGTGTCCGGCGTCGGCCGCGCCGCGGCCCGGGCGGCGCTGGTGAAGTTGCTCGACGGCGTGGAACCGGATCGCGTCATCGCGGCCGGCTTCTGCGGCGCGCTGGCGTCCGACCT
>DASPHQ010000452.1:0-4047 GCA_035629595.1 Urbifossiella sp.
AACTTCCTCACCGGCCTGCTGATCGTCCTCGCCCCGACGGCGATCGCCGGGGCCTACGTCGCCCTCGGGTTCGCCCGTGAGGCCCGCGGCGAGGTCGGGTTCCGTCGCGGGATCGACCTCGCCGGCGGCACCATCCTCGTCTACGAGATCAACCTGGAGCGCACCAAGCAGCGCAAGGAGGCCGCGGGCGACCCCCAGGCCGCCCGCCGGGCCGGCCCGGCCGAGGGGCTTTCCAGCGACGAGATGGCTCAGCTCGCCGCCCAGATCAAGCGGCGGATCGACCCCGCCGACCTCAAGAACGTCACCGTCCGCCCGCTCGGCAACAGCCGGGTCGAAATCATCCTGCCGACGGGCGGGGCCGCGAGCGGCGGCCGGTCCAACCTGTCCGCCGAGGACATCGAGGAGATCAAGCGGCTCGTCTCGCAGATGGGCGTGCTCGAGTTCCGCATTCTCGCCAACCAGTACGACGACGAACAGGGCATCAACGAGGCGCGCCGCAACATCGAGCAGGCCAGCACCGAGACGCGGGCCGAGTGGGCCGTCCGCGGCTCCCCGCCGCCGCCGCCCGAGGGCGAGTTCGACGTGAAGGCCGAGTCCGACAAGGCGCACAAGGTCCGTTACGTGTGGGCCGAGCTCGGGCCGGAGGAGCGCGAGTCGCTCGGGCTGCAGAACGCGGCCGAGGGGAACTCGAAGACGTGGACCGACGTGGCCAAGGCCCGCGCCGAGGGGAAGACGTACGTCCACACCGGCGGCAACGAGGGGAAGACGTACTCGATGCTCCTGTACAGCCGCGAGGTGAAGAACCCCGCCGTGCTGGAGGCCGAGGCCAAGGAGAAGGTCCGGCTGGAGAGTGAGGGGAAGGGCGAGGAGTTCAACGCCAAGAAGTACGAGTACTTCCTCCTCACCCGCGTGTCGCCGCTCGACACCGTGAAGGTCGAGGGCGACATCTCGCTGACCGCGACCTCGGGCATGGACGCGAAGTTCAACCCGTCGGTCGACTTCCGCTTCAACGGGGCCGGCGGGCAGGCGTTCGGCCGGATGACGGAGCGGAACAAGCCCGCCGGCAACAACATCCGCAGCCTGGCGATCGTGCTCGACCAGAAGGTCGTGAGCGCCCCGACGCTCAACGCCGTCATCACCACGCAGGGGCAGATCAGCGGCCGGTTCGACCGCAAGAGCGTGGACCGGCTCGTCATGATCCTCCGCAACGGGGCGCTGAACGCGCAGCTCCGCGAGAAGCCGGTCAGCGAGAACACCATCGGGCCGACCCTCGGCGCCGACACCATCAAGAAGGGGACGATGGCCGTCGGCCTGTCGTTCCTCGCGGTGATGGTGTTCATGGTCATCTACTACCGCTTCGCCGGGTTCGTCGCCTGCGTGGCCCTGATGGCGAACCTCCTCTTGACGCTCGGGTTCATGGTGTCGGTGAACGCCGCGTTCACGCTGGCCGGGCTCGCGGGCGTGGTGCTCATGCTGGGCATGGCGGTGGACGCGAACGTGCTCATCTACGAGCGACTACGCGAGGAGCGGGGCCGGGGGGCGAACCTCGCCACCGCCATCCGCAACGGCTACGACCGGGCCTTCCCGACGATCATCGACACCCACCTGTCGAGCATCTTCACATCGATCGTGCTGTACGTGTTCGGCAACGAGAACCTGAAGGGCTTCGCCATCAGCCTGACGGTCGGGCTCATCATCAGCCTGTTCACGTCGCTGTACATGACCCGCCTGATTTTCGACTTCGCGCTGCACAAGAAGTGGGTGTCGGAGCTGCGGATGATGCGGCTGTTCGAGCGGCCGAACTTCAACCCGATGAGCTACCGGTTCATCTTCTTCACCATCACAGGGGTACTCACCGTCGCCGGTCTGGCGCTGTTCCTGGCCCGCGGCGACCAGGGGTTGAACGTCGACTTCCGCGGCGGCACCGTCTACGCCGGCAAGCTGAAGGCGGGAGAGGAGCGGGGGCTGAGCACGGTCAACGGCCAGCCGGGGCTCCGCGAACTCCTGACCGACCCGGCCAACCAGCAGAAGAAGCTCGACGTCAAGGAGGTCAACTGGGAGAACCAGCGGGCCGGCGTCGACATCAACGCCTACGGCGTGTACGTCTTCGACATCCTCTACGCGGACGGCGCGAAGACCACGGTGGGGCTGACGCAGAAGCCCGCCGGGAACAACGCCGAGGAGTTGGAGGCCGACGTGCTCCGGCGGGCGAAGCAGCTGCCGGACGTGTCCGTGGAGCAGATGTTCCTCAGCGACGACAACTTCGCCGACGGCAAGAGCCGCTACTTCACCGTCCGCACGACGGAGCGCCAGCCGGACCTCGTCCGCGCCAGCCTCGACCGGCTGCTGCGGAACGAGAAGGGGGAGGCTCTGGTCGCCAGCCCGGACATGACGCCCCCGGTCGTGAGCGGCCCGGTGGTCGAACTAAAGTTCAACATGCCG
Source organism: Urbifossiella sp. (assembly GCA_035629595.1). Classification (GTDB taxonomy): domain Bacteria; phylum Planctomycetota; class Planctomycetia; order Gemmatales; family Gemmataceae; genus Urbifossiella. The sequence goes on from DASPHQ010000452.1 coordinate 2,443, forward strand.
GTGTCGCCGAGCCGGATCAGCGACCTGCTCGAGCAGCGGTTCCAGGCGATGAACCGGGTCGACGCGGCCAACACCACCTTCGAGCTGAAGGGCGTCGGCGACGGCGACCAGGGTCGGTTCCCCACGATGCGGCTGGACGTGTCGAAGAACACCAACTTCGCCACGCTGAAGGCCAAGGCGATGCTGGACGCGGCGACCGGCCCGGCCGGCGTGGCTCTCGCCGGCGGGCCGACCGCGGTCGTGGCCGCGGGGCTGGTGGACGTGAAGGCGGCCGAGGCCGAGGCCGCGTCGCTGCAGCAGATGCTGCGCGACGTGGAGACGGCGGTGGAGACGCGGCCGGAGCCGGAGCGGCTGGAGGTATTCGACAGCCAGCTCGCCACGGAGACGCGGGCGAAGGCGTTCTACGCCATCATCGCCAGCTGGGCGGCGATCCTGATGTATCTGTGGTTCCGGTTCGGCAACTGGACGTTCGGCGCCGCCGCGGTCCTGTGCCTGGTCCACGACCTGTGCTTCACGCTCGGCATCATCGCCGCCTGCCACTACGTCCACGACACGGCGCTCGGCCGGCTGCTCGGGCTGGAGGACTTCAAGATTGACCTGCCGGCGGTCGCCGCGCTGCTGACGCTGGTCGGGTACTCGGTGAACGACACGATCGTGGTGTTCGACCGCATCCGCGAGGTGCGCGGGAAGAACCCGAAGCTGACGCCGCAGATCATCAACGACAGCGTGAACCAGACGCTGAGCCGGACGGTGCTGGCGAGCCTGACGGTGTTCCTGGTGGTCGGCGTGCTGTACCTGTTCGGGGGCGAGGGCGTCCACCTGTTCTCGTTCGTGATGGTGGTGGGCGTGATCGTGGGGACGTACAGCTCGATCTTCGTGGCCGCCCCGCTGCTGCTGATCTTCGGCGAGGGGCACCACGAGCTGGCCCCCGAGGACCTGATGGTGCAGACCACCGACGAGGGGAAGCCGAAGGAGGAGGAAGTGGTCGAGGGCTGACCCACGACCGCGCCACGCCGAACGCCCGCGGGGAAACCCGCGGGCGTTTCGCGTTTCCACCCCCGCCACACGGCTGGTATCATCGCCTGAACCGTGCCGGCCCTCCTCCGAGCTTCCGCCATGTCACGACTCACCGCATTCATCAGTGTTGCGATTTCAGCGACGTTCGCGGCCACGCTGCCGCCCCACGGCGGGGCTGCGACCCAGGCGCCCGACACCAACGTCGTCCTCCGCGGCGCCACCGTCTTCGACGGCACAGGCTCTCCCGGCGTGAAGGCAGACGTTCACCTCAAGGGCGACCGCGTCGCGGCCGTCGGCGCGCTCGGGAAGATCGACGGCGCGACGGTCGTGGACGCCGCCGGGCTGTACGTGTGCCCCGGGTTCATCGACCTGCACACCCACTGCGACCCCGGGCTGCCCACGAAGGCCGGGCGGGCGAACAAGAACTACGTCACCCAGGGTGTGACCACCGTGGTCACCGGGAACTGTGGGTCCGGGCCGGTGGACGCGGCGAAGTTCTTCGCCACCCTCGACGCCAACGGCGTCGGCACGAACGTCATCCACCAGGCGCCGCACAACAGCATCCGCTCGCAGGTGATGGGCAACGAG
>DASPHQ010000453.1:0-3702 GCA_035629595.1 Urbifossiella sp.
ACAAGCTGAAGGTGAAGGCCGCGATACCCTGATCCCGCCGCTCGCGGCGGTGCACGGCGCGCCCTGCACCGCCGCGAGCGGCGGAAAACCCAGACACATCCACCCCCCGAGTCCTCGTCATGGCCAAGAAGAAACCCGACGACGCCCCCGCCGCCGCGAACGGAAGCGCGTCCACCGTCCTCCGCGCCCCCGCCGAGGAGCTGTTCGCCGCCGAGCTCGACCAGCTCATCAAGACCGACACGCACCCGAAGCCGCCCGGCTGGCGGATGTCGCCGCGGGCCGTCGCCACGTACATCTGCGGCGGCAAGGCCGGCACCCTCGCCGTCACGCCGAAGTACATCGGCCACCGCCGCATCGTCGAGATCGCCATCTCGACGCTCGTCACCGACCGCGCCCTGCTGCTGATCGGCGAACCCGGCACGGCGAAGTCGTGGCTGTCCGAGCACCTCGCGGCGGCGATCAACGGCGACAGCACGAAGGTGGTGCAGGGCACCGCCGGCACCACCGAGGAGCAGATCCGCTACACGTGGAACTACGCGATGCTGATCGCCCGCGGGCCGAGCCCGGAGGCGCTCATCAAGTCGCCGGTGTTCCGCGCCATGGAGTCCGGCACGCTCGCCCGCTTCGAGGAAATCACCCGCTGCGCCGCCGAGGTGCAGGACGCCCTCATCTCGCTCCTGTCCGAGAAGCGCCTCGCCGTCCCGGAACTCCTCACCGAGGTGCCCGCGGCTAAGGGCTTCTCCATCATCGCCACCGCCAACACCCGCGACCGCGGCGTCAACGACATGTCCGCGGCGCTGAAGCGGCGCTTCAACACCGTCGTGCTGCCGAGCCCGGCGACGCTGGAAACCGAGGTCGAAATCGTCCGCAAGCGCGTCGCCGAGCTGGGGGCGAACCTGGAGCTGAAGGCGGCTCCGCCGTCGGAGGACGCAGCCACGATGGTCGTCACCATTTTCCGCGAGCTGCGCGGCGGGCAGACCCTCGACGGCAAGGCGAAGATCAAGACGCCGACCGGCGTGCTGTCCACCGCCGAGGCGATTTCGGTCCTGACGAACGGCATGGCGCTGGCCGGGCACTTCGGCACGGGCGAGGTCAGCCCGATCGATCTGGCCGCGGGTTTACAGGGCGCCGTGGTGAAGGACGAGGAGAAGGACAAGGTGGTGTGGGGCGAATACCTGGCGAACGTGCTGAAGAAGCGCGGCGCCGACTGGCGGCCGCTGTTCACCGCGTGTTCGGAGGCGAACTCGTGACCGCCCCCGGTTCGGTCCACGTGTTCGGCGTCCGCCACCTGTCGCCCGGCGGTGCGTGGCACCTCCGCGCCCTCCTCGACCGCGTGAAGCCGAAGGTCATCTGCGTCGAGGGTTTGGCCGACGCCGGCCCAATGGTTCACCACCTGCAGAAGAAGGGGACGAAGCCGCCGATCGCCATCCTGGCATACACGGACAGCGTGCCGGTGCGGACGCTCGTGTACCCGCTCGCGGCGTACAGCCCGGAGTTCCAGGCCGTCGTGTGGGCGAAGGAGAACGGGGCGCGCGTCGAGTTCATCGACCTGCCGTCGGACGTGTTCCTCGGGTTGCAGGACGTGGAGATCGAGCGGCTGACGCGCGCCAACGAGAAGGAACAGGAGGCGCAGCCGGACGGCACCGCGGGCGAGGCCGAGAAGGACGGCGCGTGGCGGCCCGAGCGCGGCCAGTCGATCTATGAGCGCATCGCCGACCGCGAGGGCGAGCCGGACTACGACTCGTACTGGGAGCGCCGGTTCGAGCACAACCTGAACGACACCGCGTACCAGCGGGCGGCGTTCGAGCTCGGCCGGGCGCTGCGCGACGAGACCGACGAACCCGTGTGGCGCGCCGAGAACCTGGTGCGCGAGGCGTACATGCGCCGCCGCATCCGCGAGGTGCTGGACGACGGCGTGAAGCCCGAACAGGTCGTCGCCGTGGTCGGCGCCTTCCACGCGCCGGTCCTCGGCCCCGAGCTGCCGGCGATGACCGACGACGAACTCGCGTCGCTGCGCCGCCGGCCGGGGAAGCTGACGCTGATGCCGTACTCGTACTTCAAGCTATCGAGCCAGTCGGGGTACGGGGCGGGGAACCGTGCGCCGGCGTACTTCCACCTGTGCTGGGAGATGATCCAGGCCGGCGGCCTCGCCGAACTGCCGCACCACTACCTGAGCGCCGTCGTCCGCCACCAGCGCGCCGCCGGCACGCACCGCAGCACCGCCGAGGTCATCGAGGGCGTGCGGTTGGCGCGCACGCTCGCCGCGCTGCACGACGGCGCCGCCCCCACCCTCGCCGACCTGCACGACGCGGCCGTGACGCTGATGGGCCACGGCGACGCCAGTACCATCGCCGAGGCGCTGGCGAGCGTGGACGTGGGCACCGCCATCGGCGCGCTGCCGCAGGGCGTGGCGCGCACGTCGATCCAGGAGGACTTCGACCGGCAGATGAGCCGGATGAAGCTGGAGAAGTACAAGACGACCGTCGCCGTGGAGCTGGAGCTGGACGTGCGCGAGGACCGCCGCGCCAAGACCGCCGACTCGGCGTTCCTCGACCTGCGGCGGTCGGCGTTCTTCCACCGCCTGCGCGTGCTGGACATCGGCTTCGCCAAGCCGCTGAAGGGCGGCACCGACCAGGGGACGTGGTTCGAGCGCTGGAAGCTGCAGTGGACGCCGGAACACGAGATCGCGCTCGTGGAGGCGGTGCTGCTCGGCGAGACGGTCGAACTCGCGACCGGGTTCAAGTTCAAGCAGCGGCTCGACGCCGCGGTCAACATCGCCGAAGCGGCCGACGTGGTGATGGACTCGTGCCTCTGCGGCCTGGGTCGTTCCACCGACGCGGCCCGGAAACGCTTGCAGGAACTCGCCGCGGTCAGTTCCGACCTCGCGGCAGTGGCCCACGCGGCGGCGCGGCTGAGCCAGGTGGTGCGCTACGGCGATGTCCGCAAGTTCGACCCGGCGCCGCTGCTGCCGCTCATCGACGAGCTGTTCGTGCAGGGCTCGCTGGCCCTGTTCGGCGCCGCGAACTGCGACAACCAGGCGGCGGCGACCTACGTCGAGGCGATCGACCAGCTGAACCGCGTGAGCGACGAGCACCACGAGCGCGTGGACATCGAGATGTGGCTGAGGGAACTGCGGAAGCTATCCGACGCGGACAACCGCAACCCGCTGCTGTCGGGCTACGCCTGCGCCGTGCTGCTGGAGCGCGGCGTGATGGAAACGGACGCCCTGGCGCGGGAAGTGTCGCGGCGGCTGTCGCCGGGCATCCCGGCCGACCTCGGGGCCGGTTGGTTCGAGGGGCTGTCGCGGCGGAACCGCGGCGCACTGCTGGCGCGGCAGCCGCTGTGGGCGGAACTGGCGAACTACGTGGCGGTGCTGGACGACGACCAGTTCCGCCGGGCGATCGTGTTCCTGCGGCGGGCGTTCGGCGGCTTCACCCCGCACCAGAAGCGGCAGATCTGTGAGAACCTGGCCGAGCACTGGGGCGTGAACGCCGAGCAGGCGTCGGAGGTGCTCAGCGGCGAGCTGACGGAGAAGGAGCAGAAGAAACTCGGCGAGCTGAGCGAGTTCAACTTCGACGACATATGAGAAGCCAAGATTAACCACAGAGTCACAGAGAGCACAGAGAAAAGACCGAAGACCGAGACGAAGCCGGGTTCGAACTGGATGATTGTCTTCTCTCGGCTTTCTGTCTTCTCTCTGTG
>DASPHQ010000454.1:0-8329 GCA_035629595.1 Urbifossiella sp.
TCACGCCGTCGCCGACGAAGGCTACGCCAGTGGGCAGTGGGCAGTGGGCAGTGGGCAGTAATGAGTCGGGGGGTGGCGCGTTCACGCCCCTGTCTCCTGTCTCCTGTCTCCTGATGTCCGCGCTGCCCACTGCCCACTGCCCACTGCCCACTGCGGCGGCTTTCGCCGCCGGCAGCAGTTCTGCGTACACGTCCGTCACCGCCACCTGCGCCGCGACCGCGTGCGCCGCGGCAGCGCGGTCGCCGGTCAGCAGCACCACCGGCGCGATGCCGAGCGCCCGCAGCTCGGCGATCACCTCCGCCGCCTCGGGGCGAATCCGGTCGCGGGCGCCGACCGCGCCGACGATCACGCCGTCCTTCGACACCAGGAGCGAACTCTGCCCCGACTCGTCGAGCTGACGCAGGGCCGCGTCCGCCTCCGGCGGGATGACGATCCCCTTCTCCGCGAGGAGCCGCCGCGTGCCCACCAGGATCGACGCGCCGCCGGCCGTCGCGCTCACGCCGCCGCCGGGGAACGCCTCGAACGCCTCGACCGCCGGCGGCGTCAGGCCGCGCTCCGCCGCGGCGGCCAGCACCACGCGCGCCAGCGGGTGTTCGCTCCGCGCCTCGGCGGCGGCCGCGAACGTCAGCACGTCCTCGACGCTCGCGCCGTTCAGCGGCAGCACGTCGCCGGGTTCGAGCTTCCCTTCGGTGAGCGTGCCGGTCTTGTCGAACGCGAACGCGGTGACGCCGGCCAGCCGCTCCAGCGCCGAACCGCCCTTGATGAACACGCCCGTTCCCGCGAGCCGACCGAGAGCGGCGATCACGGCCGCGGGCGTCGCCAGGATGAGAGCGCACGGGCACGCCACCACCAGCACACCCAGCGCCGGGTACGCGGCCACCCGCGCCGCGGCGCTCACCGTCGGCCGCGGCACGTCCGGCGGCCGCGTCGCGGCGAGCTGGAAGCCGACGTTCGCCGCGAACGTGACCAGCGCCAGCACCAGCACCGCCGGCAGGAAGTAGCGGGCGAGGCGGTCGGCGTGCCGCTCCAGCGGCGCCTTGTCCTTCAGGGCCGCGGCCGTCAGTTCGATCACCTGCCCGGCTACCGTCTGCTTCGCCAGCTTCTTCGCCTCGACGGTCAAACTCCCGCCCTGCACGATGCTCCCGGCCAACACCGCGTCGCCCGGCGCCTTGTCGATGGGAAGGCTCTCGCCGGTCAGGGCGCTGGCGTCCACCGCGGCGCGGCCGTCGGTCACGACGCCGTCCACGGGGACGCGGCCGCCGGGCTTCACGACGATCCGGTCGCCGGGGAGCAGGTCGGTGGTGAAGGTGCGGACCTCCTGCCCGTCGCGGAGCACCCAGCAGCGGCGCGGGAAGAGTTCGGCCAGCGACCCGAGGGCGCGCTGCGTGCGGGCGAAGGTGACGGCTTCCAAACACTCGCCGGCGAGGCCGATGAACACGACCTCGGCGGCGACCAGTTCCTCGCGCAGCAGGATGGCCGCGAGGCACGCCACGGCCAGCGCCAGGTCGGAGCCGATGCGGCCGTCGAAGAGCGATTCGAGCGAGTTGTACAGGACGCGGGCGCCGCCCACGACCGCGGCGAGCAGCGCGTAGCGGTAGCCGAACAGCTCGCGGTTCCAGGTCGGCAGCTCGGCGCCGAACCCGGCGAGCCACGCGACGAGGAGCGGCCCCAGGTCGGCGGCGAGGAGCGCGCCGACCAGCGCGGTGAGGGCGTACAGCCCCACCGCGGACTGCGGCCGGAACGGCTCGTCGGCGCCGGAGATTTCGCGGTGCATCGGGGCTGTTGTACGACCCCCGCGCCTACAACGACCGCGTCGCCCCCGGAGGCACCCATGAGACGCGCCGTCCCCCTGTTCCTGTTCGCCTGTCCCGTGTTCGTCGCCGCCGCCGACCCGGCCGACGACCGCGCGAAGCTCCAGGGCGTCTGGCACTCCGTGGCCGGGGCGAAGCAGCCGGTGCGCGTCCTCGTCATGGGCGACAAGATCGGCTACGCCGTCGGCGACGCGACGGCCACGCCCGCGGTGCCGGGCTCGGCGTTCGTGTCGCTGACGGAGGCGACGGTGGCGAAGGGCGTCGCGGAGCTCGTGATCACGAAGGACTACACCCGCAAGCTCGGCTACCGCATCGAGAAGGACGGCGTGGTGGTCACGCTCGACGACAAGGAGTACCCGCTGCGGCGGGTCAACACCCGGGCGACGGACCCGGCGGCGAAGGAGTTGGCCGGCACGTGGACGCTCACCGGCGCGGAGGTGAAGGGCGTGAAGCTGACGCCGGCGATGTCGGGGATCGAGTCGCTGACGATCGTCGGCGACCGCTACGTCGTGAAGGCGCCCGGCGGGAAGGAGCTGTTGAGCTCCTTCTACCGGCTCGGCGACGCGAAGGCGGGGCGGGCCGACCTCGACATCTTCGGCATGAAGGCCGACCCGAGCATCGCGGCGCGGCTGGAGGTGAAGGGGGACGAGCTGCTGTTCGCGCAGCCGCTGAAGCCGGGCGGGCCGCGGCCGACGGGGTTCGACTCGGGCGCGGCCGAGGTGCTGGTGCTGCGGGCGACGCGGGCGAAGTGACGGGAATCCCAGCGGCTGGCGGGGCCGGTGCCTGCAAATCGTGTCCGGTTCGGGACGCGGCTCTCGTATCATCTGGCGGTGGAGGAACGGAACCGGACGGAGTGACCTGATGACGGGGGTGAAGATCCTCTGCGGCCCGCTCGCGGGGTATGGTCTATTGGCGTTCCTGGTCGTGGAAGTCTTCTGTCCGCCGTGGCTCCTGTACTACGAGATCCAGGTGGAGCCGGACAATCAGGTGACGTGGTACAAGGGCCTGTCGAGCCCGCCGGAGGGGGCGGCGCGGGGGTACGTGGTCGTCGCCAAACTTGGTCATCACGGCGTGGGTCGCTTTAGCAAATGGCACTCTCACCCGGAGGCGCCCGGCACCTCGGGCTTCTACCACCACGTCCACCACAAAGGTGACAAGCAATTCGTGCGGACGAACTCGACCCAGGTGATTCAGGTCGGGGTGGACTGGGAGCGGGTCACGATCGAGGCTCTGATCGCCGTCGCCGTGTTCGGCTGGCTGCGGTGGGTAGCACCCGTTCCTCCGTCTCCCGCGGCCACGTCGTAGTCGCTCGCTCACCCACGGCCGACGGGGTTCGACGCCGGGGCGGCCGAGGTGCTGGTGGTGCGGGCGACGCGGGCGAAGTGACGGGAACGGTCGGGTGCGGTCGTTCACCGGCCGGATAGAATTACCGGTGCTCGTTCGTTCTTTCGGAGCGCCGCCGTGTCCCGCCGCCGCCTGCTCGTCGCCGCGATCGTGGTCCTGCTGTGCGCCGCCTCGGCCGGCGGAGGGTACTGGTTCGCCGCCCGGTCCGCGACCCCGCGCGCCGCTGACGACGGCCCCGTCGCCCTGGTACTGGTCCGCTCGCACCCGGACCGGTTCCTCCCGTTCGGCCCGCCGCCCTCGCCCGAGGACGAAGCGGCGTTCCGCCGCATTCAGCCCGTGATGCTCCGGAGCCCGGACGTTCTCAACCGTGCCCTCAACCAACCGGCCGCCCACGCCGCAATGAAGGACGTGCCCGAGCCTCTCGAATGGCTGGCGGCGCGCCTGACCGCCGAGTTCCACGGGGACGGCGAAATCCTCCGCGTCGGGCTGACCGGCCTGCCGCGGCGGGAGGCGGCGACGGTACTCAACGCCGTCGTCGGCAGCTACGTGGACTCGGCCAACGCCCACGTCCGGCGGGCGCTCATGGAGCGGGCCGAGCGGCTGGAGAAGGTGCAGACCGAGATTCGGGACCAGCTCCAGGCGGGCCGCCGGCAGCGCGCCAGTCTGGTCGAGGCGACGGGGCAGCCGGCGGACCGGGAGGCGGCGCGCGTCGAGCTGACGGCCCTGTACCAGGAGCGGACCGGGCTTCGGGTGGGGGCGGCGGCCGCGGACGCGGCGAGGGAGAAGGCGTACGCGGCGGCGCTGACCGCAAACGCCGCCGCGATCAAAACACTCGAGACGGGGGTCCGGCAGGCGGCTCAGCTGGACGCCGGCGTTGACAACAAGCCGCTGGAGGATGTCGACGCCGCCCTCACGGCCGCGCTCGCGCGGCTGCGGATCGAGCGGAACCTGGAAGCGCGGGTGTCCGTCCTTCAGCAGGCGGACCCGGGGCCGAGGAAGGACTGATCGGCACCCGCGGTCCCGAAGGTGGGATCGACCCGCGGCGCCGCCTGCGGTATACGGACCGGCGCGATCCACACCTCGCCGTGAGGCACCTGTGGAAACCCACCTCGCGGCGGGCGTGTTCGTCCTTCTCGTGTCGGGGCTGGCGGCCTGGGGGCTGGTCCGTCGGTACGCCTCCGCGACGGAGCCGGCCGAGGTGCTCGGCCTGTTCCGCATCGGCTACGGCGTCGTGCTGTTCTGCGAGCTCGCCCAGGTGCCGTTCGTCCGCGCGCTCTACCCGTTCCCCGTCCCCGCCGCGTTCCTGGCCGCCTGGCTGGTCGCCGTCGCCGCCCTCACGGCGGGCTTCCACACCCGCCTCGCGGCGGTCGTGAACTACGCCTGTACGGTGGTCGCCGTCCACCACACCCCGCTCCTCTACCACGCCGACTACCTCTTCCTGCTGATGAACCTCCTGGTGGTGGTCGCCCCGGTCGGCCGCCGGTTGAGCTGGGACGCGCGGCGCCGCGGGCCGCAGTTCCCGGCCGAGGTGAGTCGGTTCTGGTCCCGGTTCCTGGCCCTGGCCGGGATCGGGTTCATGTACGCCGAGTCGGCGATGTGGAAGTGGACCGACCCGATGTGGACGGCCGGCCTGGGCGTGTGGAAGCCGGCGTCGGTCCCGCAGGTGGTGTGGGCGGACACGTCGGCGTTCCTGAACCGACGGCCGCTGATGCTCGGGCTCGGGTACCTGGTCCTGGCGTTCGAGACCGCGTTCGTCGTGCTGATGTGGTTCCCCCGGCTGCGGCTCCTGGTGTGCGCCCTCGGGGTCGGGTTTCACCTGGGAATCGCGGTGGTCTTTCCGCTCCCGTGGTTCGGGCTGCTGATGTGCGCCTTCTACCTCCTCCTGCTGCCACGCTGGGCGGTCGCGGCGGTGGCGCGCCGCCTGCGCGGCGGGGCGGTCCCCCCGACGACCGGCGGCGGGCTCGCGGGCGGGTGGAGGCGGTGGGCGTTGACCGGGTTCGTGACGATCCTTCTCGCGGCCCAGCTGAGCCTGATGGCGGGCAACCCGCTGGTCCGGCGGCTGGCCGACAAGGCGGGCCGGGCGGAGGCGTGGGACGCCTTCCACTCGGGCTGCTTCACCCCGGTCGTCGGCTGGTCGCGGACCCTTGCCGGCATCACCCCGCACGCGGTTTTCGGCGCGGCCCTGTTCGAGAACAAGCCGTGGCTGGTGACGGTGGAATACCGGGCCGCGGACGGGACGGTCGTGCCGCTGCCGGTGTGCCGCGCGAGCGGCCTGGCCCACCCGCTGAACTCCGGCCGGGTGAACACGACCTGGGCGTTCGTGCACTCGCCTCACGTCGGCAGCGAGCCGTTCGCGCGGGTGCTGGAGCAGGTGACGGCGAACTGGGCCGAGCGGCACGGGTACGGGACGGAGGACGCCCGGTTCGTCGTGAAGGCGAAGTACGTGGAGCGCGCCCCCGACCGCTGGGAGCGGAACTTCCTCCGCCGGCAGCTCGCGCGGCCGTGGTTGGAGATCGGGTCGGCCCAGTGGCGGGACGGGCGGTTTAGCTGCGTGATCGAGCTGCCGCCCGTCCCGGACACCCGCGAGCGGCATTGAACTCCGCCTGATACCGGGTCGGGTTGATTCGTTGCCGTTCGACACAAGTTCTGGCCGGGCAAGGACTCGCGCCGTGCCCGGCCCGGCGGCGTCATTCCAATATAGATTCTTCCAGTTGACTCAATGCTTCTGGGACTGGGTCCCCCTCTCGCCTGGAACCAAGAATCCCCGTCCGAACAACCCGTCCGCCGAGCGGCGACGGATCAACCCGATGTGGCCTCACTCCGCCGGCCGGCTCATCAGGTCGAGGGTGGTCTTCAGCGCCGCCACCTGCCGCGCCACTTCCGGCCGCTGGTCGGCGCGGAACTCGGCGTTCGTGGCCGGGTCCGGGCGGATCACCGACCCGTCCAGCGCCACCCCCGCGAACAGCCCGCGGCTGCGCGAGTACGACAGCACCTCGGCCCGCAGCGGCACGTCGGTCGCGGCCCGCGCCTGCCGCCCGACCGGACCGGCCGCCACCCCGGCGTCGGCCCCCAGCGTCAGCTTCGCCTTCCCCTCGCGCACCCGGTCCAGACTCTTCTGGTCGCGGAACACCAGCACCACGTCCGTCGCCTCGACGCCGGCCTGGAAGCCGACCGACCCGCCGCCGAAGTTCACGAACACCGGGTCGGTCCAGCCGTCGGCCCCGCGGGCCATCACGACGCCGTGGCCGCCGCTCCCGGCGACGACGAACCCGGCCTTCACCACCCGCGGGATCACGACCACCCCCTTCGCGTCGGCGAGCAGCGCCGGCGGGATCCCCTTCTCCGGGATGCGCGACAGGTCGGCCAGCACGGTCGTCGCCGACGCCAGCGTCTCGGTCGGCGGCGGGGAGAGGCGGTCGCGGAGCTTTTCGCGCGGCGGCTGCGCCGGCGTGGTGGCGCACGCTGCGGCGGACAGGGCGACGGCGGCGAACAGGAGGCGGGTCACGTCGGGTCTCCGGTCGGTGGGTGGGGCGTGTTCGTCGTGGTGTGGCAGAGGGAGAAGCAACCCCCGGACCGCGAGAGCGATTCCGGGGACGCTCCCGCGCGGGCGGGGGTGGGGTTGGGAGGGCTGAAGGGGTTGGGGGCCGTGCGGGAGAGACGGATCGCGTGTCCGGTGCGCGGCGGGTGGGCCGTATACCTCGTGTGTGACGACGCCCGGCCCCACACCCGAAGGACGACTGCCATGAAGTTGAAGCAGCTGTACCTCAAGCTCGCCAGCCTGGTCGAATTCCAGCAGGTCCTCACCGTGATCATCGGCGGGAGCGGGATCGGGTGGTACTTCCTCTGCATCGTGGCAGTCGGGAACAACGTGATTCCCGACGAGGGCGACACCAAGTCGTTCCGCTCGTTCATGTCGCTGTCGATCACGACCATCGGCGCGGCCCTGGCGACGTTCGTCGGGTTGATCCTCGGGTTCCAGGTGGTGTCCCGCGGGGCGGGGGTCGGAGCGGCGGCCGCCCAGGCGGCGCAGGGCGGACAGCCCGCGCAGGCCGTGGGCACGACCCACTTGAAGCAACTCGAGGCGAACACGAGGGTGAGCTGGATTCAGTGGCTGGTCGCGTTCCTGTACCTGCTGTCGCTGCTGGTGGCGCTTCAGATGTGGTGGAAGGCCGGAGACTCGGTCGACCAGGCCGTCACCAACCTCGGCAAGTCGTTCCTCGGCCTCGTCGGCGGGGCGCTGTCGGTGCTCCTCAACCTCCCCGCCCGGCAGCCGGACGGTGGCGGGACGTGACGAGCCACGACCGTCCGCGGGCGCGGGCCGGTCGTGGCTCGGGACGGCTTAGTGGTTCAGGTAGCTGTCGTACACACAGGGGTTGAACGGGCCGCACGGGCCGGACCCGAGCACCGGGCGGTTGCAGCCGCCGTGGCCGAACGCCTTCGGGCCGCACGGGGCGAAGAACGACCGGCACGACCCGAACACCAAGCCGAGGTCCGACCGGAGCGACCCGCACCCGTTGTTGCACGGCTGGCCCAGCCCGCACGAGGTGCCGAGGTAGCCGCCGGTCGCGTTCATCACGAACCCGCGGTGCGACGTGCCGCCGTTCACCACCGTGGTGCCCGGGGCGGGGGCCACCGGCACGCTCGCGGCGGCCGCCGGCGGCAGCGTGGCCGGGGCGCCGGGGATGGCGACGGTCGGGGCGGTCGGCCCCGGGGCCGGCTGCGCCACCACCTGCTGCGGGACGAACGCCGGGGCGGGAGCCTGGGCCGACGCCGACCCGGCGAGCGCGGCCGCGCCGAGCACCGCGGCGGCGAGCCGGCCCCAAATCCGAAGACGCATGGCGATCCACCTTTCCGTGACGGGGCGATGCCGCTTCCATGGCGGCTCTGCTTTCGGTTCGGCGGCCGACGCCCGCGGCGCTCGCCGTTTCGCCCCGCGCCACGGCCGGTTTCGCGCCGCGGCGGTGGCGTCGGGGCGGTCGTGCCGCGGGGCGCGCCCGGGTCGCGGCGGCGGGCGGCGCGGGTCGGACCGGCTGGCGCGGTCGCCCGGGGAATCTTCTTGCGAGCGCGGCCGGCGGGCGGGTACGTTCAATACTCGAACCGAGGGCGAGAGCATGACCCGGGCGTGCGTGACCGCGTGGGCCGTTCTGGCGCTGCTGCCGGGGTGCGGCCGTGCC
>DASPHQ010000455.1:0-2719 GCA_035629595.1 Urbifossiella sp.
TGCGCATCGCGCGAGCATCGCCGGTGCATAGCAGCACGATCGGCTCGTCCGCCGATCGACTTCGCGCGCGGGCTGGCAGCGCGCGCGCGAGCATGCGGGCGACGGCGTCGGCCGGGTCGAACAGCACCTTCCGCGGCTTCGCCGGGAACGACGGCTCGCCGAGGAACTCGGGGAGGTCGTCCACGAACACGTCGCAGCCGAGGGCGCCGATGCGGTCGAGCTTTGCCTGCTTGGTCAGCTCCAGGTGTACCCGCTCCGGTGACAGCCCGGTGTCAGCGGTGTCGTAGAACCTGTGCGTGGTGAGGAACGCGTGCGCCGCGGCGTGCAGGTCGTAGGCCGGGCCGAGGTACGGGTGCTTCGTCTTGTGACTGACGATCGCCACTTCGACGCCGGCTGCTAGGCAGGCTCGGAGGAAGTCTTTCACGCCCGGGAACGGCTCGGCGTCCGCGATGCGCGGGCCGTAGCCGACGCCCTGCATGGCGGTCCACTCGGGCTCACGGCCAATCGCCCGGATGTGGTCGCGCACGGCGCCCTTCGTGGCCGGCGTCGTCGGCGGGATGAGGTTCTGCTCGACGGCCAGCTTGTGGAACAGGCGGTCGTAGCAGACGATCGTGTTGTCGAAGTCGAGCCCGACGAGCATCCGTGCCTCGGGGTGAACGGTTCGGCCCGATAAGTAGTAGGCACACTCCGTGTGCCGTTCTTTCGCCGGGCCACGGCAAACGGAGTGTGCCTACTACTTTCACGCCGCCTTCGCCGCGCTCGCGGCGGCGCCGATCTCCAGGATCGGCCGGTGGGCCGCGCCGCTCTCCAGGTCGTCTAGCGCGCGGTTTACGTCGGCCAGGCCGTAGCCGCCGGTCATCAGCGGGTCGAGGTCGAGCCGGCCGGCGGCGAGCAGCTTGCAGTAGCGCGGGTAGTCGCGGTCGGGCACGTTGTCACCGCCCCAGGTGCCGAGCAGACGCTTCCCCTGGTTCAGTTCGCGCGGGTCGAGGTCGAGCGTGCTGCCGAAGCGGGCGTTGCCGACGACCACCGCCGTGCCGCCCTGCGACCGCACGCACGCCATCGCCTGCCGCATCACGGCCGGAACGCCCGTCGCCTCGATGGCGAAATCGGCTCCGCCCTTGCACAGCTTGAGGATTTCCGCAACCGCGTCGCTCGTCTTGCCGTTGATCGTGTGCGTCGCCCCGAGGCGCTTCGCCAGCGTCAGCTTGTCGGGGTTCACGTCCACGGCGATGACGGGCGTGCAGCCGGACAGCGCCGCCGCGGCGACGGCGCAACAGCCGATCCCGCCGGCGCCGAACACGACGACGCTCTGCCCCGGTCGGGGTTGGGCGGTGTTGAACACGACACCGGCCCCCGTGGGCACGGCACAGCCGACCAGCGCCGCCAGCCGCAGGGACATCCCCTCGGGCACGACGGCCAGCCGGTTTTCGCTGATGACGGAGTACGTGGCGAAGGTGGTGATGCCGCCGGCGTTCACCTTGCGGCCGGCCCAGTCGTACACGCAGCCGGGCACGTCGAGGCCCGAGCCCTTGATCCACGACAGGATGACGCGGTCGCCGGGCTTCACCTTCGTGACGCCGGCGGCGCACTCGCGGACGATGCCGCTGCCTTCGTGACCGAGGGCGTGCGGGAGGAACTTGTCCTCGCCGCGGTGGCCGCGGGCCTCGCCGACCTGGGTGTGGCACACGCCGCTGTACGCGACTTCGACCAGTACCTGACCCGCCTTCAGGGTCGGGATTTCGAGGTCGGCGAGTTCGAGCGGGCGGGCGAGTTCGACCAATACGGCGGCGGTCGTCTTCATGCGGCCTCGCGGCGTGGGCAACCCGGGGAGGACCGGGTACTACCACACGCCGCGAGCCGCGGGCAACCCCAACCGCGCAGCTGCGCCGGCGGCATTGCACCGCACCGGGGATGAGCTATCCTGGAGACACGCGAACGGTTGTCCGACTTGGGAGCGGTACGTGCGATATGCATTTCGAGGCGGGCTCTTGATCTTCGTCGTGGGGGTGTTCACCCTCGGTGGTCCGTACTGGACCATGACGTATTCCGTGACGGGGCATCTCTACGGGTGGAATGACTCCGGCGAACTCGTCCCCGGTGGGATTCACAGGACGCGCGCGGCGAAGGTGCCCTTTTGGGAGAGCGACCTGTGGGGCGACTTGAAGCTCGAATTCGATCCGGGTGACCCTGCCACGCGGCGGCCGGATGTGCGTTACCCGACGGACCTGTTCACCTGGGGCATCTACCAGCCGGATGGCTGGGCCGTCCTCGTCGTGAGCACCGCCGTCTCGCTCGCCGCGTTCTCGGGGTGTGTGCTCCTCGTATGGCGCGCGGCCAACCGCGTCGGGTACAGGCGAGCCGGGCTCGTGCTCGGGGTACTCGCATTGTGCCCGATGGTCGTGTGGTGCGGCGAGTCCGTTTCGATGCAACTCACGTCGGTCAACTACACGCGGGCGCACCGCGACGCCCTGGTGGTGCTGGCGGGTACGGTGCTCACCGTCGGCGTCGTCGCGGGGGTGATCGAGCTCACCACCCGGGGCCGGACGTCGTAGCCGCACACGCCGCGAGCCGTCCGCGAACGGCACGCGGCACGCGCCGGCCCCGGTACAGGTATCCCACTTGATTAGTGAACGCGCGTACCGTATACTCTCGGGTGAGGTGTCGGGGTGTTCCCGCCGGCGCTGTCCGCCGCCCGGAAGTCGGACAGGCAGCTCCCGGA
>DASPHQ010000456.1:0-7591 GCA_035629595.1 Urbifossiella sp.
CGGTCGGCGAGGGCGTCATGTATTCCCTGTCACTGGTCACGGCCGGCAAGTTCCCCGGCTTCGGCCCGAAGGACCGGCTGTACATGCGGAACGGCGACCTGTGCCTGAAGGTCGGCTAACCGGAGGGGCGACGATGCAACGGATGAAGTGGAACCGCGACGGCTACAGTTGGGTTTCCGCCTGCGGGCGATTCGTCATCCGGTCGTTCTGCATGAACCCGAAGTGGTCGGGCTACTACGGCCTGACGGACACGATGACGGGCCGCGAGTTCCCTTGTCGGACCGAGGCGTCGGCCAAGACTGCGGCCCGGAACCTGAATCAACGGCCTGCGGAGACCGCCAAGTGAGCGACCCCACCATCACCCGCCGCCGATCGAAGCACTGGAGCGCCACGCACGGCATGAGCAGGGCGCCGGAGTACACAGCGTGGCGGCACATCAAGTCGCGGTGCGACGACCCGCAGAGCCAGACGTACAAGTGGTACGGCGCTCGCGGCATCCGGGTCTGCCCCCGGTTGCGAGACTCGTTCGAGGCATTTTTCGCGGAGGCCGGGCCGCGGCCGTCGAAGAAACACAGCATCGTCCGTTCCTATCCCGACGCGGCGCACGTATGAAGAGTGTGCGAAGTCGTGAGCTGCAACTAAGCCGATACGCTCGCCCCCGCAAGCCCGTTCGACTTGGCACTTTCCGCCCCGACTTCGCGCTTGGAATTACCGAGGCGATACTGCACTGTTGAACAGTATCGCTAGGCAAGGGGGCAACCTGATGCGCCTCTCCTCTCTGACCGACACTCCCGACCCGGAGGCACCGCCCATGCCGCTCGCCCGCCTCCGCGCCGAACTGGAAGTCGCCGCCCGCAACTACGCCGCCGCGTCGAAGCCCGGGAGCCAGGAGGCCGTCATGGTCATCGCCGGGCCAGGACAGGGCGAGTGCGAGCACGTCACGATTTCTCTCTGTCCAGTTCCGACGACCGCCGCTTCAACTCTGCCCGCAGTGCGGTTTTGACCACCGGAGCCAGTAGCCGCCGGTAGGTGTCGGCGGCGCTGATGTCAAGCATCGCGGCAAGCTGTTTCAGGTCGAGGCTATCGGCCGTGTAGAGCGCAGTAGTCGTCCGCGACTCACTCGCCTTCCCTTCTTCGTCGGCCACCTTCTTCTTGCCCACGACCGCCCCTCTCGGTTGCAAAAAAAGTTTGCACCGCAACCCCCGCACAGGCCCATGTCTACGGCTATTCGCCGCGCGGTGCAATCCGTTTGTCACAAATCTAGATTGACGCGGTCCGTTTGCTTGCGTAGATTTACGCAGACGAAGAAGCAAACAGACAAACGGAGGCCCGACATGGCGGATGTTCAAGAGAAAACCGCCGACCAGACCACCATCAGGATCAACCGCAACGACCGGCTAATGCTCTCCAAGCTCGCCGGACTCCGCGACGTGGGGATCGCGGAGTTGTTCGCCTCCCGTGACGTGCAGACGTTCTTCCGCCACCTCCTTGTGGCCGAGCTGGCGAAGGAAACCAAGGCACTCGCCGGGGCCAAGTCGTGACCCCCGCCCTCCTTCCACTCCCCGACCCCACCCACGCCCGCCGCTTGGAACTCGCCGCGGACGGGTTCCTCTCGGTCGCCGCCGCCGCCGCGTGGTTGTCGGTGTCGGAGTCCGAGGTCTACGAGATGTGCGGCCGGGGCGAGCTGGCGTGGGCGAAGCTCCGCAAGCGGCGGTTGGTGTCGAGGCGGTCGCTGGTGGAGTACATGGCGCCGCTGGTCGTGGTCGCCGAGGTGCCGTCGTGACCTTCCCCTCCCCGCCCGCCGCCGACGAGGACGACGGGCCGACAGAGCCGTGGCTGACGCCGGCCGAGTGGGCGTGCCTGGGACTGATGGTGGCGGGGTGTGTGGCGGGGCTGGTGTGGTGGTGACTGTCCTCTTACTCACGGTGACGCGATGAGCAACATGAACGGCGACCCCGATCCGGTCGTCAGCGAACGACTGCCAGGGTACTCGCCCGGGTGGCGCGGTGCCGGTCCGGCGCCGAGCGGCCACGTTCACGTCCTGCCGCCCGGCATGACGGTGGAGCCGAGCCCCGCCGCCTTCGACCACCTCATCGGCCACCTGCGTGCGGAGATCGACCGGCTGACGGCGGCGCGGAAGGCGGACGCGGACCGGTACGAGATGCAGTTGTCGGCGGAGCGGGAGCACGTCCGGCGGCTCATGGCGGGGTACGCGCGGGCCGTGGGCGGGCTGAGTTCGGGGCTGGGTGCTCTGCGACTGCTGAAGGCGGACGCGGACAACGGCGACGCGAGCAAGGCCGACGGCATCGACGCCGTGATTGACGACATGACCACCGACTACACCGCGGCCGACACCCTCGTCCTGCCGACCGCCGGAGCCTGACCCGATGACCGCCCCCGACCCCTTCCGCCGCTCCCCCGACCAGCCGGACACGCTGCTCGCCGCCGCGGAGTTGCTGATCCTCGCCCACGGCGCGCGGGCCGATTCCGCGGCGGATTGGGACCGGCTGAAGCGGGCGGTGCTGGCGGAGAAGCCGGGGTCGCGGGCGGTGTGGTTCAACCCGGTGGCGGGCGGGGCGGGGGAGACGGCGGCGGGCGGGGACTGGCGGACGGACGAAGCACTCAACGGGAGGCGGTGATGACGCGGACGGAACACCTGCTGACGATCCTCGCCGAGGAGTGCGCCGAGGTGGCCCAGCGGGCGAGCAAGGCACTGCGGTTCGGGCTGGCCGAGGTCGAGCCCGGCCAGCCCCTCACGAACGCCCAGCGGCTCATGCGGGAAGTGAACGATCTGATCGCCGTGTACCAGATGCTCGCCGGCCCGGTCGTGTCCCCCACCACGCCGCTGTTCAAGGGTGACCCGAACGAGTGGATGGTGTGGTTCCGCGAGAAGCACGCGAAGGTCGAGAAGTACCTGAGCTACAGCCGCGAGTGCGGCACGGTTGACGGCTGACCCCTTCCGGGGCTCGCCGCCCGGCCCCGACGCGGAGGGGCGGCACTAGCGTGGGAAGCTCAGTGGTAGAGCGGCCCTCTCACGGGGGCGACAAGGCCGGGACGCGGCTTCATCACCGCGGCCTGCGAAGCCAGCCCCGGGCGTGATGCACCCGGGGAGAGTGGGTTCGATCCCCACCCCATGCACTCGAAAGGACCGACATGGACACCCTACGGAACTGGACGGGAAGAAGGTCGGCAACCGCGACCCCCAACGCCACGTCACCCGCGTCACCCGCGTCGAACACGTCGGCTGGGAACCCGGGTGCGAGTGCAACGCGGGCGAGCCGGCCCCGGCCGTCGTCCTCGACCCGTTTCTCGGGAGTGGCACCACCGTGGCCGAGGCCGTGCGTCTGGGGCGTCGGGGGATCGGGTGTGACTTGAACCCGGAGTATGCCGAGATTGCCCGGCGTCGCACGGCTGAGGCGGCGGGGACGGGGCTACTCGCCCCCACCCCCTGACCGGGCGTCCGGGCAACCGGGCGGGGAGGATGGACGATAGTGGACACCGTTGGACGAACATGGGGGCCGGGTGCCGGCCGAAGAACTGACGACGCAACAGGATCGGGCAATCCTCGCGGTGTTGTCGTGCCGGACGCTGCGACTGGCCGCGAAGAAGGCCGGGGTGTCGCACCAGACGCTTTACAACTGGCTCGACCTCCCGACGTTTCAACGGCACCTGTCGGCGGCCCGGAAGCGGCTCATCAGCCACGCGGTTAGTCAGCTCGCGCAGGTGGCGACCGACGCGGTAGACGCCCTGCGGCGGAACCTGAAGGCGAAGGGGAACCCGGGGGTCCAGGTGCGGGCGGCGGTGGGGCTGCTCGACCAGTTGGTGAAGGTCGGGGCGGTGGCGGACCTGGCGGCGGAGGTCGCGGAGTTGCGGGAGGAGATGAGGCGGAATGCCGACGCTCGCAACGGTGACGAGGGAGGTAGCCGCACTCAGGCGGGAGGCGGTGCGGCAGCGGCCGGCGCCGACCCCCGTGTTGGACCGCCTGCGGACGGACCCGACGTACCCGATGGTGGCGGCGGGGCTGACGCCGGACCCCTGGCAGGCGGCACTTCTTCGGTCCCCGGACAAGCAGGTGGCGGCCCTCTGCACCCGCCGGTCGGGCAAGACGCGGACGGTGGGGGCGATGGTGACGGGCCGCTCGTTGACTAGGCGGACGCAAACGCTCCTGTTCGCCCCGACCGAAGATCAGTCGAAGGAGCTGTTGCAGTACGTCCGGGAGATGAACGACGCACTGGGGTGCCCGGTGCCGCTCGTCCGGGAGAGCCAGACGGAGCTCGCGTGGGCGAACGGGTCGCGGGTGCTGGCGAAAACGGACCGGCCGAAGTCGGCCCGCGGGTTCACCCCGGACCTGCTCGTCATCGACGAGGCCGCCCAGATCAGCGACGAGTTGTACCTGTCGATCAAGCCCATGCTGATCCTCGGGAAGTGCGACTTGCTCGCCCTGACGACGCCGTTCGGCAAGGTGGGTTGGTTCTTCAACCTGTGGGACGACGAGAAGCAGAGCCGGTACTGGCGGAAGTGGAAGATCACGGCCTACGAGTGCCCGCGCATCCGCCGGGACGTGCTGGCCGAACACGCGGCGACGATGCCGCCGCGGTGGTTCAACCAAGAGTATATGTGCGAGTTTAACGACGCGGTGGATGCGGTGTTCGGCAAGACGGTCATCGACGCGGCGGAGCGGGACATCGACCTGTTCGCCCCACTGGAGCTGACGGCGTGAGCGACAACCCGAACTGCCTCGGATGCGGTTCCCCGCTGGCGAAGCCGGTGTGTGCCTACTGCCGTCGGCGATGCACCCCGGAACAGGCGGCGAAGATCAAGCCCGACCCGAAGGACGACCCGCGGCGGACGGCGTTCCCTCGCAAGGTGTACTGCTGATGCGGCTCCTCCTCGGCCACGACCTCGGCCAAGCCGCCGACCCTTCGGCCCTCTGCGGCGTCGAGCGGATCAAGCTCGACAAGCCCATCTTCCGCCGCCGCTACCGCTACGTCATCCGCTTGCTCGAAAGCTACCCCCTCGGGATGAGTTACCCCGATCAGGTGAAGCGGACGTGCGCCACGCTCGCCCACCCGGCCCTCAAGGGGAGCCGGTGTGCGGTGGACTACACGGGCGTGGGTCGGCCGGTGTTCGACATGCTGAAGGACGCGCGGCCCCCGGTGCTGCTGTTCCCCGTGCTGACGACGAGCGGGCACAAAGTTACCTACGACGAGATCACGCGGGAGATACACGTCCCCAAGACGGAACAGGTGTCGTTGCTGCAAGTATTGCTGCAAGCGGACCTACTCAACTGGCACCCGAAACTCGGGCTGGCGAAGGCGTTGAAGGAACAGCTCGCAAAGTTCCGGGTGAAGATCACGAAGGCGAAAAACGAGACGTTCGGGGCCGAGTCGGGTTCCCACGACGACCTCGTGAGTGCGGTGATGCTGGCGTGCTATCTTGGGGAACACTTCGGCGGCGGCGACCCCGCGGGGATCGTGGTCCCGGACGCGGCCGACGGGGTGGTGGGGACGGCGCCGGCGGGGGTGTTCCACTAACGGGGGGGGTGATGGGGTGGCTTCGACGACTGGCGGCGACAGTGCGAGGGTGGTTCGGCAGCCGGCCGTGGTTCGTGGTCGTGTGCCACGTCACGAACGGCACGACGACGTACCGCCTCACGATGCCGCTAGAAGAACACATGCGGATGCACCACGACAGCATCAACGACCTGGCGTTGGGGGTGGTGGCGTTGGCGGCGGGGGAGAAGAAGTGGTTGCAACTGCCGGCGTTCTGCCGGCTTGCGATAACCACGACCCGCCCCGAGTACGACCCGCCTACGGCCGGCGAGTTGGGGTTGTAGCCCCGTCCGGGCAACCCCGCCCCGCATGATGCCCCACGGGGGTCTCATGCCAGCGCCGTCGATCCTGTCACGTCTCAAGCAACTCGTTCCGGGGTTCACCCCCCGCCCGACCCCGCCCGCCCTCGTGGTCGAATCCCCCGAGGCGCGGCGGGATCGGATCATCGGGGAGGCCAAGCAAGCCCTCGACCGCTCTCGCGGGCGCCCGGCCCCCTCCGTCGAGGAGCGGGTTCCGCAGCACTACTACCACGGCGTCGCGGGGAAAATCTGGTTCCTCCCGGCGATCGACAGCGCCACGAACGACAGCCCGGAGATTCGGGCCGCCATGCGGCTGATGATCCGGGACGCTTACGTGAAGGCGGCGTGGGAGCCGCTATGCATCGCGGTGGAATCGGAGGAGTGGCAGATTCAGCCGTCGGAGAGCGGCAACCCGGGGGCGGAGGAGCAGGCCGAGTTCGTTACGACGATGTTCAACGACTACACCCGCGGGGGCATGTCCGCCATCGTCCGGGCGATCATCGGGCAGCTCGGCCCCGACGGGTTCGGGTTGGCGGAGAAGGTGTGGGCGGTCGCGGCGAAGGGGAAGCTGGAAGGCAAAATCATCCTGGAGGCCGCGAAGGCGAAAGACCCGCAGGACTTGCGGGTCAAGGGCGACGCCTACGGCAACGTCACGCACGTGAGTTCGACCCGGCGGCTGGGCGACGAGTACCCCATCACGGACTTCCTGTACTCCCGCTACCCCGGCTTTTTTGACGAACCGTTGGGCATGGCCGCGTTCCGGGCGAGCTACGCCGCGTACTGGATGCGGGACACCGTTCGCAAACTGCGGATCATCCACACCGAAAAGAAGATGGCGGGGATGCTCGTCGGCACCTACGCCGCGGGCGACGACGACGCAAAGGCGACCCTTTCGGCGGCGCTCCGGGAGGCGAAAAGCACGACCTGGATGGCGGTTCCCGAAGGTACGCGCGTCGAGGCGATGCAACTCAGCACCGCGTCGGAGCCCGACTACAAGTCGCACGAGGAAAGCCTGCGCGACGAGATCGTAACCGGGATCGCGTTCGCCACGCTCCAGACGATGACCGCCAGCGTGCCCGGCGAGGGGCGGGGCGACTCGGAGGTGCAGAAGGAAACGTCGGAGCTCGCGGCGTGGCGGCTCATGTCGATCGTGTTGCAGGTCGTGAACGAGCAACTGATCCCCGACCTGATCGACTACAACTTCCCGTTCCCCGCGGCGGGCGGCTACCCGAAGTTGAGCTTCGGGGCGATCAGCAAGGACGACATCCTGAAGGACCAACAGGTCGTCCAGGGCGCGCAGGCGATGGGGTTGGTGCCCTCGAAGAAGCACTACGGCAAGGCGTGGAGCGTCCAACTCGCGGACCCCAACGACCCCGACGACCAGATGCAGGAGGGCGGGCCGCAGCCGCCACCCGGACCCGGCGGGGGTGGTGGGTTCGGGGGCGGGAGCCCGTTCGGGTTCAGTGAGGTGTGGTCGTTCGCGGAGTGGCAACCCTACAAGGGGCCGGAAGGGGGGACCGGTTGGACGAACGGAACTGAGGTCCGCTACCAGGACGACCCGCCTGACGACGAGGGCGGGAGGGGGCCGGCGTCGCCGGCCGCAACCCCGGTCCGCAAACAGATCACGGTCGGCGGGAACAAACTAACCCTCGAAATCGGCGCCGACGGCAAGGGCAAGGTGGTTGAGGGGCCGGCGCACCTGCTCGGGAAGGTGATGGGGCGGGCCGCGGCCCCGCCGCC
>DASPHQ010000457.1:0-2400 GCA_035629595.1 Urbifossiella sp.
GCGGCCGCGGTGGTACCACTGCGGTTGGCCCGCGGCATCCAGAACAAGGTGCTCGAAGCGCTTGCGCTGGCCCGTCCGGTGATCGCCTCTTCACCCGCGCTCGCGGCACTGGGGACCGTCCCCGGCAAGCACCTGCTACTCGCCGACACCCGCGCCGAGTGGGTCCAGTGGTGCTGTTCGGTACTTGCGAACCCGGAATGGGGAAACGATCTCGGTGCCGCCGGCCGGCGCTTCGTGGAGGAACACCACCGCTGGGAAACGTGCCTCGACCCGTTCCTCTCGCAGGTCGTGCCGCATGCCCGCTGACGCCCCGGTCGTCTTCGACACCCGGGTGGTGACCGGGGCCGGCGGCGGGCCGGAGAAGACGATTCTCAACTCGCCGCGGTTCCTGGAGCCGCTCGGCTACCGGATGCTGTGCGGCTATCTCCACCCGCCCGGCGACCCCGGCTACGACGTGATCCGCGCCAAGGCGGAACAGGCGCGGGCGCCGCTGGTGTCGATCCCCGACCGCGGCTTCTGGGACTGGCGCGCCGTGCGGCAACTGCTGCGCGCGTGCCGCGAGCACAAGGTGACCGTTTGGCACGGACACGACTACAAGACGAATGCGCTCGGGCTGCTCTTGCGGCGCTTCCACCGGATGCGACTGGTGACGACGGCCCACGGCTGGGTGCAGCAGACGAGCCGCACGCCGCTGTACTACGGCATCGACAAATGGTGCCTGAGACGCTACGAGCGGGTGATCTGCGTCTCGACCGACCTGGTGGAGGCGTGCCGCGCCGCCGGCGTTCCCGAGAAGAGGCTGATGCTGCTCGACAACGGCATCGACGCGACCGACTACGCCCGCCGCCGTTCGATCGCGGAGGCGAAGGCGGCGCTGGGCTTCCCGCCGGACGTGCCGCTGGTCGGCGCCGTCGGCCGGCTGTCCGGCGAGAAGGCGTTCGACGTGCTGATCCGCGCCGTCGCCGCGCTGCCCGGCGTGCGCCTCGTCATCGTCGGTGAAGGGGGCGAGCGCCCGGCGCTGGAGCGGCTGATTGCGGAATTGAACCTCGCGGACCGCGTGACACTCGCCGGCTGGCAGGCCGACGTTCGCGGCTACTTCGAGGCGATGGACGTGTTCGCACTGAGCAGCCTCCGCGAGGGGCTTCCGAACGTCGTCTTGGAGGCGATGGCGCTCGAGGTGCCGGTCGTGGCGACGCGCGTGAACGGCGTGCCGCGGCTCGTGCAGGACGGCGTCAACGGCCTCCTCGTCGAGAGTGGCGACCCGGTGCCGCTGACCGCGGCCCTGTCGAAGGTGCTCGGCGACGGGGCGATGCAGGCGCGATTCCGCGCCGCGGGCCGCGAGACGGTCGAGGGGCGGTTCAGCTTCGCGGGGCGGATGCGGAAGCTGGCGGCGGTGTACGACGACCTCCTCGGCCGCCGCCCCGCGGCGGGTGCTACAGTAGCGTGTGATCCGGCCGCCGGAGCCCCGTCCCGATGATCCGCCTCATGTCGCCCGCCGCGGAACTCGCCGTCGTCGTACACCCACGGTCCGCCCTCGCGGCCCGGCTGCCGGCGCTCGCCGACTTCGTGCGCGCGTCGGCGCCGGTCGTGCCGCTGGGGAAGCACCCGGCGTGGCTCGGCGTGCTGAACGCGGCGCTCGGGCACGAGGTGTTCGCACTCGAAGCGATCTCCGACGGGCGGACGCACGGGTTCCTGCCGCTGGCGCACGTCAGCGGGCCGCTGTTCGGCCGCTTCCTCGTCAGCCTGCCGTACCTCAACTCGAACGGCGTCGTCGCCGCGTCCGCCGACGTGCAGGCGCGGCTCGTGTCGCGCGCCGTCACCCTCGCCGACGAGCTGAACGTCCGCTACCTGGAGCTGCGCCAGGAGGGCCGCGTCGATCACCCCGACCTGACGGTGGACGTGACGAGCAAGGTCCACATGCGGCTGCCGCTGCCGGCGTCGGCCGACGAGTTGTGGAAGCGGTTCGACCCGAAGGTGCGCAACCAGGTCCGCAAGGGCGAGAAGCACGGCTTCGCCGTGGCCTGGGGCGGGGCCGAGTTGCTCGACCCGTTCTACGCGGTGCTGACGGAGAACATGCGCGACCTGGGCACGCCGGTGTACGGCCTCGGCCTGTTCCGCGAGATTTTGAGCACGTTCCCCGGCGACGCGGAACTCTGCGTCCTGAGCGCCGGCGGGAAGCCGGCCGCGGCGGCGCTGCTGCTCCACGGCTGGGGCACGACGGAAGTTCCGACGGCGTCCGCGCTGAAGGAGCTGAACCCGACCTGCGTGAACATGCTGATGTACTGGCACCTGCTGAAGCGGGCCGTGGAGCGCGGGCAGGCGGAGTTCGACTTCGGCCGCTCGACCTCGGACGGGCCGACGTTTCGGTTCAAGAAGCAGTGGGGCGCCGAGCCGCGGCCG
>DASPHQ010000458.1:0-2306 GCA_035629595.1 Urbifossiella sp.
GTTCGAGGACAACCAGCGCTGGCGCGGCCTCGACAAGTTCCACCTGGCCAACTCGGCACAAGACCCCAGCTTCCTGTCGGAGTTGGTGTGCGGCGAACTGATGCGGGCCGTCGGCGTGCCGGCGGCGCGGATCGGCCACGCGGCGGTGACGATGAACGGCCGCAAGCTCGGCTTCTACTACCTCAAGGAAGGCTACGACAAGGACTTCCTGAAGAAGCACTTCAAGAACAGCCACGGCAACTTCTACGACGGCGGCTTCCTCCAGGACATCGACCGGCCGCTGCAGCTCGTCTCCGGCGAGGGCGACGTGAAGGACCGCGGCGACATCAAGGGGCTGATCGCGGCGGCGCGGGAGAACGACCACAAGCGCCGCATCGAGCAGCTGTCGCGGGTCCTCGACCTCGACCAGTTCATCAGCTACATGGTCATGTCGGCGATCATGTGGGACTGGGACGGCTACCCGTTCAAGGCGAACAACTACCGCATCTACCACGACCCGGAGCGGAACAAGCTGATCTTCATCCCGTCGGGCATGGACCAGATGTTCCACGACACGAACGGCCCGGCGCTGCCCGGCTTCGGCGGCTTCGTGGCGCGCTCGATCGTCGAGACGCCGGAGGGCCGGCGCCGCTACTGGGCGCGGATGCGCGAGGTGATGCGGACGGTGTTCGAGCCCGAGCGCTGGGTCAAACGTCTCGACGAAGCTGAGGCGAAGATTCGGCCGGCGCTGGCGGCCGTGGACCAGGGTGCGGCGAACGGCCTCAAGGGGCAGGTGGATCGGCTGCGGAACGGCATCCGCCAGCGGCACCGGGCCATCACCGCGGAACTGGCGCGAGTCAAGGAATAATCTTGTTCGGGCGGAAATCTTTGTTTCCGCCGCGCCCCCCACCGGGTCGCGGAAACATGTCACGCGGTCAAATCGACGATCGTTCGATTTTTCCAGCTCGACCCAGCAAGGGGTTACGCCGTGACCCGCGCCGCCGTCGCCGGAATGCTCCTCTCCGCGGTCGTCCTCCGTGCCCAGCCGGCTCCCCGGACCGACGCCTTCGGCGACCCCCTGCCGCCGGGGGCGGTCGCCCGCCTCGGCACCGCCCGGCTCCGCCACCCGGATGGCGTCCACGATGTCGCGTTCTCCCCCGACGGGACGCGCCTGGCGGTCACGTCCGACGACGGCAGCGTGTCGGTGTGGGACGCTCACTCGGGCCGCCTTGTCGCGCGGGCCGAGGCCGGTGCGCGGGGCGCGGGCGTCGCGTTCGGCGACGCCGGCAAGACCGTCGGCACGTTCGCGGAGGGCGTCGGGTTCCGGGTGTTCGACGCGGCCGCCGGGAAGCGGGTGCGGGAGGCGCCATCGGAACTCAAGGTCGGCGGGCGGGGGGTGGCTCCGGGCCGGCAGCCGGCGCCGGTCCTCGCCCCGGGTCTGCGGTGGATGGCGTACCGCACCGGTGAACGGGAGAACAACAACACCCGGTTGCTGGTCATCGACCCCGTTAGCGGCCGCGACGTAACGGCGTACCCGCTGCGGCACGCCGGGTGGGACACCCGCGTGGCGTTCTCGCCCGACGGCAGCCGGATGGTGATCGGTGACTCGAGTTCGGCCGCTGCCTCCGTCTGGGTGTGCGACCCGGCCGTCGGCCGGGTGGTGACCGAGCTCCGGTTCGAGGGCGGGTACGCGGTCGCCGTCGGGTTGAACCGCGGCGGCAGCCGGGTCGCCGCCTTCACCGCCCCACACGGCGACGACGCCCCGCCGGCGGCGGTCCGCGTGTGGGACGCGGCGACCGGCAAGCAACTCCGCGCCTGGCCGGTGCGGCAATTCGTACACGAGTCGCTGGCGCTGAGCCCGGACGGGGCGACGGTCGCCGTCACCTCCCGCGAGGCCGCGTCCCCGACCGATTACCGGATGGTGACTGTCGTCCGCCTCCTCGACGTGGCCAACGGCGAGGTCGTGCGCCGCCTCGTAAGCGCTGTCCAGTACGGCCGGCTGTTCTACTCCCCCGACGGGCGGCGGGTGGCGGTCGGGAACGGGATGCGGGTCGAACTGTTCGACACGGCGACCGGCCGCGTCACCCCCGACCCGGCGGACGTGGTCGAAGCCGACTACGAGCAGGGCCACGCCCACCGGTCCGTCGAGTTCCGCCCGGACGGGTCGCTCCAACTCCGCGGCCGGGCGGCCGGCGGCGTCGAGTTGTGGAACCCGGCGACCGGCCGGCGCACCGAGGTCGTGCCTGTGCCCCCCGGCGGGTCGTACATCCACGCCCTCTCGCCCGACGGGCGGCGCCTCGTCTACACCGCCGGCCGAACGATCCACG
>DASPHQ010000459.1:0-2519 GCA_035629595.1 Urbifossiella sp.
CAGCGCCGGGCCGAACGAGTACGCCTCCGGCCGGCCGCGGCCGTAGAACGCCAGCTCGCCCGGGATGTGCCACCGCACCCCGGCCAACACCGGTTCCGCACCAGTGTCTTGCTTCACCCGGTCGCGGACGCGGTCGAGTTCGGCGGCGAGCGTCCGCCACCCGCGGAGGCGGGCGGTCGGGTCGAACCGGCGGACCGGCGTCGGGTTCGCGTCCGTCGGTTCGGCGGCGAGCGGCAGCAGCAGCGCCGGGAAGCGCATCACCACGCTCCCGACGATTCCGACTGCCGCGGTGCCGATCACCGTGCGCCGGAAGCCGTGTTGCCGCACCCACGCCGCCACGATGACGAGCCCGCCGACGTATGCCGCGGCCGGCCAGTTCGGCTGACCGGGGTTCCGCAGGCTCGCCAGCAGGAACACGCCCCACACCGGCACCGACGCCCACCACAGGAGTGACAACCGGGTGTCAGCGGTGCGGCGGAAGGAGTAAGCGGCGGCGGCGAAGGCGGCGAACCCGGTGCCGAGCAGCATCCCCGCTTGCGTGCCGACGAACCCGAGCGCGTGGAGCCCGTTCGCCGCCCGCGGCTTCACCCCGTCGCCGACGCCCGACTGCCCGAGGACGTGCCGCAGCGAAACCCCGTCGTGGCTCGCGTTCCACAGCAGTAGCGGCACGCAGCCGGCCGCCGTGACCGTCACGAAAACCCAGAACCCGGGTCGCTTCGGTTCGTCGCGCTGGTTCGTGAGGAGGAAGCCGAACACGGCCGCGGGGAGGAGGAGCATCGGGTACTTCGCCAGCACCCCGACCGCCGAGCAGGCGCCCGCCAGCAGCCACCAGCACACGGACCTACGCTCGATCCCGCGCATGACGCCGACGAGCGCCCACGCCCAGCAAGCGAGGAACGGCGGGTCGATTGTCATCAGCACCGCGGCCGCGCCGACCGGCGGCAGCGTCATCGAGACGGCGACGGTCGCCAGCGCCGCCCGGCCGTCGCGGAGGGTGTCGCGGGCCAGGACGAACACGCCGGCGAGGAGGGTCGCGCTCGACAGCACGGCGGGCAGGCGGACGGCAAACGCGGACGTGCCGAGGAGTTCGCAGCTGCCGCGGATCAGCCACGCGACGAGCGGCCCCTTGCTGTAGTAGCCCCAGTCGAGGCGGCGCGACCAGTGCCAGTAGTGGGCCTCGTCCGGCGACAGGTCGAGCGGGCAGAGCCAGCCGAGGTACGCGAGGTTCAGCGCGGCCCAGCCGAGGATCAGCAGCGCGGCGGCTCGCGTGGCGGACGGCATCCCGGCTTCTACGCAGTCCGGGGGGACGGCGTCAACCCGGAACCGCGGCCAACAGCCGCGCGTACACCGCCCGCACGCGCTCGCGCACCGGCGCCGCCCGCACCGCCAGCGCCCGCTGGTGCTCGACGTACTCCTCGCGGCCGTCCTTCGTCTCCACGCGGATCGGGGCGTAGCCGAAGCCGGTCAGGTCGTAGGGGCTGGCCCGCATGTCGATCGCCCGCGCCGCCGCGGCCAGCTCGAAGGCGTCGGCCAACACCGCCGACGGGCCGAACGGCGCCACCTTGTACGCGAACCGGTACAGGTCCATCGTCACGTGGATGCAGCCGGGCTGGTCGTGCTCGGCCGCCGCGGCACGGGTCAGTTCCAGCCGGTTCCGCGGAGCCGCGTCGGGCGTGAAGAAGCGGAAGGCGTCGTAGTGCGTGCAGCGGAGCGGCTGGCTCTCGACGAAGGCGTCGGTGTCGGCGCGCGACAGCCGCAGCGGCACGTACGGGTGGCGCAGGTTCGGGTCGCGGTACACCATCGCCCACTCGTGGAGCCCCAGGCACGCGAACGACGGCTCCCGCGCCGCCACCGCGTCCAGGTACGCCGCCGCCCAGCGCAGGTACGCCACGCGATGAACCGGAAACGTACTCGCGAGGAGGATCACGCCGCCGTCCGCGGTCACGAACTCGTTCCATCCCAATTCGCCGGGTGCGGCCCCTTCGAGAAGCACCTCGGCGCCGGGCGTCCAGCGGAGCAACGGGGCGGGGCGGAAGCTGTAGTACTCGAACAGGAAGTCGTGAACGGGGTGCTTCTCGCCGCGGCTCGCGCGACGGGTGCGGTCGTCGGCGAGGGGGCGGAGGCGGGCCAGGTCGGCGGCGCGGGCGGCCTCCCAGGCCGGGCGCGGCAGCACGTCGGGTTGATACGGTCGAATCGGTTGCGCCGCCGGTCCCGCCGTCGCCATCGATCCCCTCCCCTTCCCTTACCCATCTTACCGCGGTGTAATACACCCGACTCGCCCCCGAGCCCGCCATGCCCGACCCCGCACCCGTCCGCGTCCTCCTCGTGGACGACCAGCCGATCGTCGGCCAGACCGTCCGCGGGATGCTCGCCGGCGAACCCGACGTGGCGTTCGAGTACTGCTCCGACCCCGCCGCCGCCCTCGACGTGGCCGCCGCATTCCGCCCCACCGTCGTCCTGCAAGACCTCGTCATGCCCGACGTGGACGGGCTGCTGCTCGTCAAGTTCTTCCGCGCCAA
>DASPHQ010000460.1:0-2737 GCA_035629595.1 Urbifossiella sp.
GCCGGGCGAATTGGACGAAGTGTCGTATCATTACTGGTCGCACGACCAGTTCCGCGGGGCCATCGCCCGCGGAGAAATGATCGAGTGGGCGGAGGTTCACGGCGTCGACTTCTACGGCACCCCGCGGTCGGAAGTCGACCCGCACCGGGCGGCCGGCGTCGGCGTCATCCTGGTCATCGACGTGCAGGGGGCCGGGCAGGTGCGGTTGCTCTACGGCGGCGATCACCTGTCGGTGTTCGTGATGCCGCCGGCCTTCGACGAGCTCCGCCGCCGGCTCGAAGGGCGGGGCGAGCCCGAGGCCTCGATCGCCCGCCGGCTCGAGACCGCCCGCGGCGAACTGGCCCGGGCCGACGAGTTCGACAAGGTGTTGGAGAACGCCGACCTGGGTGCCGCAACCGACGCCCTGGAACAACTGATCCGCGACGAATTCACCCGTAGGGGGTTTTAGCTCATGCTCGACGACCTGAAGGAAGAGGCGATCGTGAACAAGGTGGGGGGGCGGTTCAAGCTGTCCACCCTGATCCAGAAGCGGATGGTGGCGCTGAATACCGGGGCCAAGCCGCTCGTGGACGCCCGCGGCATCACCGACAAGATGGCGATCGTGATCCAGGAGATCATGCTGGACAAGATCTTCCTGGACGCCGCCGGGAACGTGCAGGTCGGCAACGCGACGATGATGGCCAACATCCCCGGCGCCTACCCCGGCATGCCCGGCGCCATCGCCCCGACGGCCGGCTCGGCGTCGCAGGCGACGGACGAATAGGCTCATCGGCGAACGGCCGGCGTCAGCCGGCTGGTCGGGGGTCCAGGCACCTGCTACCCCCACCGGCCGGCTGACGCCGGCCGTTCGCCCGACCCCCTTCCCATCTGCGGCCGTAGAACGGGTGTCCCTGCCGGAGCGCAGCCATGGCCGACACGACCCCGACCGTCCGCGACCCCGGCCCGCCGCTCGGCTCCACCGCCGACCCGGTCGGCTACGTCCCGGTGGCGTGGATGGCCGTCGCCGCGTTCGCCGTCACCGTCCTGTTCGTCGCCGTCCTGGGCGCCCTCGCAATCACGTCGTGGAAGTCGAAGTCGCCGCTGATCGCCCCGCCGATCCTGTACATGCCGGTCGTCGCGGTGGTGCTGGCGTTCGCGGCCCGGCGGATCGTCCGCAACTCCGAGGGCACCCGTACCGGCGAGCTGTTCGGGTTCGACCTCATCGACGCCGCCTGGTGGGGGGCGGTGGTCGTGGGGCTGGTGTACTTCACGTACCTCGGGGCCATCGAGGTGACGGTCCGCAGCGAGGCCAAGGCCGAGGTCGGGCGGTGGGTCGGGCAGGTGCTCGACGAGGAGCTGACGCGGGCGTTCTACCGCACCCGCGACCCGGCCGAGCGGGCCAGCATCTCCCCGGACAACGCCAAGGCGCTCGAGGACCGGTACAAGACCGACTGGGTGGCGTTCGCGCAGTCCGACCTCGTCCGCGTCGCGCTGCGGAACCCGAAGCAGTGTCAGTACGCCCCCGGCGGGCTCAAGGACTGGGCGATCAAGACCGGCGGCGTGGACTGCGTGGCGACCGGCACCCTGACGTGCCCCGAGGGGGAGTTCCCGCTGCAGTTCAACCTCCGCGGCGTGGACGCGGCCCCCGGGAGCGAGGGGAGCGGCGGCCGGCAGTGGCAGGTGGTGGCGACGCCCAACGGCTTCCTCCGCGAGCAGCCGAAGCTGACGCCCTACGGCTGGCTCGTCGGCGACGTGCAGAACTCGGGGCGCAACTTCACCTACGAGTTCATGGCGATGGCGCGGGAGCGCGGCCTCCGGCCGTACGCCGCCCTCGTTCACGCCGACCTGTTCAAGGAACCCGAGTTGCGGATGATCACCGCCGACGGCGGGGCGGCCCGGCTGGCGGCGGTCGGCGCCCCGGCCGGCCTCTTCTGGCAGATTCCCGATCAGATGTACACCGTGACCGCGGCGAAGATGTTCCGTCTCCCCGGAAACAAGCAGCCGGACGCCGCCTACGCCAAGCAGTTCCTCAACGTGTGGAACGCCGGAGGGTTCGTCCCCGCCGGCCAACGGCTCCGCAACTCGCCCGACGTCAACGACCTGATGACGTTCACCGACACGGCCGTCGAGGTGCGGGTGCCGGTCGAGCTGCCAATGGAGTCGAAGAAGGCGGACATGGCCGCCCGCGGCCGGATCGTTGCGGTCTGCACCGACCCGGCGCTGCTGGCCGAGTTGAAGCAGCTGCGGGAGTCCGCCGACCCGGCGGCGGGCGTCACCGAGCCGCCGAAGCCGCTCATGTTGCAGCGGCGGCTGCCGTGGCGCCTCGACCGGATCGAGAGCGACCTGCGGCCGGAGCAGCCGCGCCAGGCCGAGGGCGGGCCGGGCGCGCCGGGCGGCATGCCGCAGGGCCACTGACCCCGCGCCGGGCGGCGGGCCTATACTTCCGGTATGACCCACCGCACCGCCGCCGGGTTCTGCACCATCGACGACGCCCTCGCCGAGCTGACGGCCGGGCGGATGATCGTGCTCGTGGACGACGAGCAGCGGGAGAACGAGGGCGACCTCGTAATGGCCGCCGAGCACGTCACCCCGGCGGCGGTGAATTTCATCGTCCGCCAGGCCGGCCGGCCGTGCGTCGCCATGTCGCCGGCCCACGCCACCCGCCTCGGGCTGGAACTCTTGCCGGGCGTCCACCTCGACCCGACCGCCACGCCGTTCACGCACAACTTCGACGCCCGCGAGGGCGTCTCCACCGGCA
>DASPHQ010000461.1:0-8255 GCA_035629595.1 Urbifossiella sp.
CCGCCCGGGGCTTCCGCCCCGGGCTAACCAAGGCGCCCTCCGGGCTAAAGACCCGAGCCAACAGCCCGCTCACGCGGGCCGCTCGCCCGGCGTCACTTCTTCCCGTGGTCGTGCGCCTTCTCCGCGAAGTCCTCGGCGTAGTCCGTCCCGTTCACCTTGCCGCTGACCGTGCCGGCGAACTCCTGCTCCTTGCCGAAGTTCTCGTGGACGGCCACGAACCGGGATGACTTCCCGGCCGGGTCGGTCGCCAGCGGCAGCGGCGTCAGCTCCACCTGGAACATCGGGCTCTTGATGCTCAGCAGCAGCATCTCGGCCGTCACCGGCTCCACCTTCGTCCCCTTCTTCCCGTCCAGGATGTACACCGTCGCCTTCTTCTCCTTGTGGTTCATGCAGAACTCGCCGTGGAAGGCGCCGAACTCGAAGATCGTCCCGTCGTGCGGGCCGGGGCCGTGCTCGTGGTCGCCGTCGTCCTTCTTCTCGGGCGTCGCCTTCGTCGGCGCCGCCGGCTGGCCGCAGCCGAGCACCAGGAGGGCGCCCAGCAGCGCCGCCGCGAGAGAGAATCGGGTTCGCATCGTCGTCTCCAGGGTTTGCCGCTTGCGGCGTTGCATCGCCGCGAGCGGCGGTCAGGTCAACTTCCCGGCGTCCTTGCCGGTGAACGTCCAGAACAGTCCGGGGTGGATCAGGAACTCGCAGAACGTCGAGGTCACCAGCCCGCCCAGGATCACCGTCGACACCGGGTACAGAATCTCCAGCCCCGGCTTCTTCCCGCCCACCACCAGCGGCACCAGCGCGATGCCGGCCGTGAGCGCCGTCATCAGCACCGGGGCCAGCCGCTCCAGGCTGCCGCGCACGATCGTCTCCGGTGCGAACGGCGCGCCCTCGTGCTTCATCAGGTGGACGTAGTGCGTCACCAGCAGGATGCCGTTGCGGACGGCGATGCCGCCGAGCGACACGAACCCCACCAGGCTCGCCACCGTCAGCGTCTGGCTCGTCACGACCAGCGCCAGCACCCCGCCGATGAACGCCGTCGGCACCGCGTTGAGGATTTGCAGGCTCACCCGCCACGACGGGTAGAGCATGTACAGCACCACGAACACGCCGCCGACCGACAGCAGTGCCAGCAGCGCGATCCGGCGCGTGGCCGACTTCTGCGCCTCGAACTGGCCGCCGAATTCGGGGTAGTACCCCTCCGGCATCTTCACCCGCTCGCGCACCCGCCGCTCGACCTCGGTTGCCACCCCGGCCAGGTCGCCGCCGGTCGTGTTGCAGCGGATCACGGCGCGGCGGCGGACGTTCTCGCGGCTCACCTGGTTCGGCCCGCCGGCCGCGGCCGGCAGGTCGGCCACGTCCTTCAGCCGCACCTGCGCCTTGCCGTCCGGCAGGTCGATGCGCAACTCGCCGAGCCGCGGGTAGTCCGTGCGGTACGCGGCGTCGAGCTTCACCACCAGGTCGAACCGCCGCGGCCCGTCGAACACCTGGGACACCACCTCGCCGCGCATCGCCGCCTCCACATACCCCGCGACGTACTCGCGGCTCAGGCCGTACCGCGACAGGTCGTCCGGCCGCAGCACGATGTGGAGTTCGTCCACGGTTTCCTGCGGGTCGATGACGGGCGTCGTGAGGCCGGGCACGCCGGCCAGCGCCGCCTTCACCTGGAGGGCGAGCGCCTGGAGCTGGTCGAGGTCGTCGCCGTGAATCTTGATGGCGATCTGGGCGTTCACCCCGGACAGCATGTGCGAGATGAGGTGCGCCAGCGGCTGGTCCGCCTCGAACTCCACGCCCGGCACCTCGTCGCGCAGCTCCCGAACCACGCGGGCCAGGAACTCGTCGCGGTTCACGCCCGCGTCCGGGTTCATGGACAGGATGTACTCGCTGCGGCTGACCGGCTCGGCGTGCTCGTCGAGCTCGGCGCGTCCGGTGCGGCGGACGAAGTGGCGGAGCGGGCCGTGCGGGTTCGCCGGCGTCTGCCGGAGCGCGTTCAACTTCGCGTCGATGAGCTTGGCGGCGTCGTTGGACGCGGCGAGGGACGAGCCGGCCGGCAGGACGACGTTGATCTGCACCGAGCCCTCGTCGAACTTCGGCAGGAAGTCGGCGCCGAGCGTGGTGAGCCGCCAGCCGCAGTAGCCGACGACGACCCACGTCAGCAGCAGCAGCACCCGGGTGTGCCGCAGGCTGAAGCGGACGACGTACCCGGCGCCCCACTTGAGGACGCGCAGCAGGAGCCCGTCGCGGTGGGCGCCGCCGGCGGCGACGTTCCGCAGGAGGTAGTAACTCAGGACCGGCGTGACGGTGAGCGACACGAGGAGCGACGCGAGGATGGACACGATGTAAGCGACGCCGAGCGGCACGAACAGCCGGCCCTCGACGCCGGAGAGCGCGAACAGCGGCAGGAACGCCAGCACCACGACGGCGGTGCCGTAGACGACGGCGGACCGCACCTCGCGGCTGGCTTCGTAGACGACGCTCAGAACGGGTTCCGTCGTTCGCTCGCGCAGCCGGCGGTAAATGTTCTCCACGTCCACGATGGCGTCGTCCACGAGCTCGCCCATCGCCACCGCGATGCCGCCGAGCGTCATCACGTTCACCGACAGCTCGGTGCCGGTCAGCGCGCCCACGAGGCGGAACACCAGCGTCGTCACCACCAGCGACAGCGGGATGGCGGTGAGGGTGATGAGCGTGGTGCGCAGGTTCATCAGGAACAGGAACAGCACCACCACGACGAGGCCGGCGCCGAGCACCAGCGCCTCGCCGACGTAGTACACGCCGCGGTCGATGAAGTCCTTCAGCCGGAACAGGTCGGTCGTCGCCACGTAGTCTGCCGTCAGCGTCGCCTCCACTTCGCCCACGGCGGCGGTCTCGCGGTCGGTCACGTCGCGGGTGTCGGCGTGCGGCTGGCGCACCACGGTAATCACGACCGCGTCGCGGCCGTCGATGCCGCCGTCGCCGCGCTTCGGGGCCGGGCCTTCCGCGACGGTCGCCACCTGCCCGAGGCGCACGGGGCGGTCGCCGGCCTTGACGGGAATCAGGCGCAAATCGGCGAGCACCTTCGCGGGGTCGGGGCCGAGCCGCCCGAGGACGCGCACCGGGCGCTCGACCTGTCCTTCCTCGGTGAACCCGCCGCTGGCGTTGAGGTTGTTCGCCTTGATGGCCCGGTCCACGTCGGGCACGGTGACGCCGTACTCGAGCAGCTTCTCGGGGTTCATCAGCACCTGGTACTGCTTCCGGTCGCCGCCGAGGACGAGCACCTCGGCGACGCCGCGCTCCTTCAGCAGCCGCGGCCGCAGCACCCAGTCGGCGGTGGTGCGCAGGTCCATCCGCTGCTGCTCGGGCGTGCGGAAGGTGACCGCGGTTTCCGGAACGGATGACGGATGAAGGAGGAAGGAGGAATCGGACAGCCGCGTGGCCGGCTTCGACTGCGGCACCGGCACCCACGTCGCGGGGTCGTGGCGGTCCGCGACGCGCCAGACGGTCACGCCGTCGTCCTTCCCCCGTTCGGCCATCAGTCCCGTTTTGCCGACCGGCGCGAGCACGCCGCCGCCGGGGCCGGGCTGCCGCGACAGGCCGAGGTGGACGATCTGACCCATGATCGACGCCGGCGGCGTCATCAGCGGGCGGACGCCATCCGGCAGGGTGTTGCCGAGGGCGGTCAGCCGCTCCTGCACGACCTGTCGGGCGACGCGCACCTCCGTCTCCCACCCGAACTCGACGTAAGTGACGAGGAGCCCCTGGCTGGCCTGGCTGCGGACCGCGTCCACGCCCGGGGCGCCGAGGATGGCCGTCTCGACCGGTTGCGCGACCAGCGCCTCGACCTCCTCCGGCGACAGGCCGGGGCACTCGGTCAGCAGCACGACGCGCGGCCGGTCCAGGTCGGGGAACACGTCGATGCGCATCCCCGCCGCGAGGACGCTCCCCGCGGCCATGACGGCCGCCGCCGCGAGGAGCACGAGCCCCCGGTGGCGCAACGCTGTTCGGATCACCGCGTCGAACATGAGTTCCCCGGCCGCGAGCGGCGGATCCCCGTCAGTGGTTCCCGTGGACGCTTCCGTCCGCGTGGACGTGGAAGCCCGCCGGCGCCGCGCCGGTCCCGGCCTTCGCCATCCGGTTCAGCTGCGCCGCGCCGGCCAGCGCCACGTGAACCCCCGCCGGCACGCTGCCGTCGTTCGCCACCACCGCGTGCCGCCGGTCCTGGTAGACGACGTGGACCGACTTGCGGTCGAAGCTGTTGCCGCTGCGGCGGAACACATAGGCGTCGGCGCCGTCGCGCGCCACCGCGTCGGCCGGCAGCACGAACACGTCGTCCAGCTTCTCGACGGGCACCAGCACCCGCACCCGCTGCCCCGGGCGGAACCGCCACTCGTCCTTGCCGCCACCGCCGCGCGACTGGTTGTCCAGCGGGAAGCGGAACCGGAACGTGCGGCTCTCCGGGTCGATCGTGTTCGCCACGTACTCGACGCGGAACGCCGGCGGCGCCGGCCACCCGTCGTCGCCGAAGTCCACCTCCACGGGGGTGCCGTCGCGCGCCGCCCGGTCGATCAGCGGCGCCTCGTCGGGGAACGCCCGGCCCTCGACGGCGAGCAGCCGGTGGTCGGAGAGGAGGCCCAGCGTCTCGCCGCCCTGCACGAGCCGGCCGAGCTCGGCGCGCACCTCCTGCACCTCGAGCACCTCGCCGGCGCGGCTCGGGGCGGTCACGCGCATCTCGGTGGCGAACGTCCCGGCCGCGGCGGCGTCGATCTGCTCGGGGGTGAGGCCGCGGTTAAGCAGGTCGGCGCGGTACGCCCGCGCCGCGGCGGCGAGGCGGGCCAGCTGGTTGTCGATCTCGATCAGCCGGGCCGGCGGAGCCACCCCGGACGCCGCCAGCATGGCCCGCTGCCCCTTCGCCAGTTCCGCGTCCTGCGCCGACTTGAACAGCTCCGTCTGCGTCAGGTGGAGCGACTCGCTGAGGAGCTTCAGGGTGAACAGCACGTCGCCCGGCTTCACCGCCTCGCCGGCCGCCTTGTGGACCTTCGCCACCACGCCGGTCGCCGGCGCCACGACGCCGCGGTCGGTGACGCCGGGCCGGTCCACGACCATGCCGGGCAGGGTGGCCGTCTTCCAGAACGGCGTCGCCTTCAGCGGCGCGGACGTGAGCTTGAGGTTCTTCTGCGCCGCCGCCGAGAGGATCACGCGGCCGGTCGCCGGGGCGGGGGCGTGCGCGTGCTCGTCGGGCGCCGGCGCGGCCGGGAACCAGTACGGCTGCCAGCTGTCGCGGGTGACGACGACGGCGGCCGCGGCGCCGCCGAGGGCGGCGACGACGGCGAGCCCGCGGACGACGCCGCGAAGCGTGGGTGCGGTCACGGGGGTGTACTCCTGCGCGGCCCGGGGGGAAACCGAGGGGGGCCGGCAGGGGCTAGCAGACGAGCGCGCAGTGCGACAGGTAGAGCGGCGGCGCGGACGGCCACGCCGCCGACGGCCGCGGCAGCTTCGCCACCACGACCGGCGCCACGGGCTCGAGCGCAGCAACAACGGGAACAGAGAACGTGAAGGGGTCGGATGCGGGGTCGGCGGGTCGGGGGCGTTCGGCGTCGGCGGTGGCGCCGGGGCAGTGGGGGCATTCGCCGCCGTCGTCGTGGTCGTGGTCCGGCGCGGGGAGGACAGCCGCCCACGCCCGGCAGGCGCAGACGCCCGGCGGGTGGAGCAGTGGCACGCACCCCAGCAGCAACAGGACTCGCACCACGACCGCGAACACGGGCGCCCCCAAACAACGAGTGAACGACTGGAAGTCTACCCCGGGTGCGTGCGGGAATCAATGTTCCGCCGCTTGCGGCGGTGCACGCGCTGCAACGCCGCAAGCGGCGACCCGCTACCCCCCCAGCAGCCGCGCCAGCGGGCGCGTCGAGTCGAAGTGCTCCATCACGATCACCGCGACCACGGTGAGCGGCACCGCCAGGAACATCCCCGGCAGCCCCCACAGCAGCCCCCAGAACGCCAGCGACCCGAGGATCACCAGCGGGCTCAGCCCCACCGCCCGGCCGAGCAGCATCGGCTCCACGAGCATCGCGCTCGCCAGGTGGCAGGCCAGCACCAGCACCGCCACCGCCACCGGCTGCCACCCGAGCGGCAGCTCCAGGAACGCGAACCCCACCGGCAGCAGGTACGCCACCACGCTGCCGAGGTACGGGATGAAGTTGCACAGGAACGTCAGCACCGCCCACAGCGGCGCGAACGGCACCCCGAACGCCGCCAGGATCAGCCCCGCCGGCGCCGCGATCGCCAGGCTCGAAATCACCTTCGCCTTCAGGTAGCTGACGATCGCCGCGTTCACGTCGCCGGCCACCTTCAGGATGGCGTCGGCCCGCTCCGGCGGGTACGCGGCGCGGACGCGCTCCGGCAGTTTGGCCGCCCCGCCGAGCAGGAACAGGAGGTACAGCCCGACGACGGCGGCGTCGCCGACCACGCCCGCGGTCGCGGCCAGCACCGGGGCCGCCACGCCGGCCGCCTGCGCCGCCAGTTGCTCCTCGATCTGCTTGCCGTCCTCGGCCCGTTGAAGCCACGGCAGCTTCGCCCGCACCCAGTCGTCGCCGCTGTGGAGGAGCACCACGGCCCGCCGCTGCAGCGCCGGCAGGTCCTCGGCGAGCCCCAGCGCGCTGACGTAGACGACGAGGGCGAGGCCGGCGACGACGACGACCGCGAGGCCGCCGAGGAGGCCGAGCGACGCGGCGGCCGACATGCGATGGCGGAGGCGGGCGTGGTACGGGAGGATGACGTAGGCGAGGATGACGGCGAACAGGAGCGGCCGGACGACGGGCCCGAGTTCGCGGAGGAGGAACCACCCGGCGGCGGCGGCGACGACGACGGCGGCGGCGGTGCGGACGGCGGGCGGGTCGCGCCACGGCGGCGGGTCGGTCACGGCGGCGGCTCCGGGGGCACGCCGCATCCTACCGCGGCGCCGGGCGCGGGGCCAGGGGCGACTTCCGCTTGACGGCCCCGCCCGCGGCGGGACAATCACGGTATGAACACGACCCCCCGAACCGCCGAGCCGGCGGACCTCGACGACCCGGCCGTCGCCGAGGCGGACGCCGCGGCCGTCCTGGAGCGCCTCACCGTCGGCGGGCCTCTCGACCCCGCGGTGGCGGGCCGCGTCCGCGCCCGCGCCGAGCGGGTCACGGACGGCGTCCGGCAGACCCGCGGCGTGATCGACGACGCTGCGTTCCAGTCCCTGCTCGACGACGAGGCATGAGGTACGCCCTCGACATCTCCGCGGCGCTGTGCTGGGTACTGCCGCGGCCGGCGTCGCCCCGGGCGGTGCGGCTCCGCGACGAGTTCCGGCGCGGGGTCCACGACCTGATCGCGCCGTCGATCTTCCCGGCCGAGGCCGCGAACGCACTCACGAAGGCCGAGCGTCAGAAGCTCATCCCGGTCGGACAGGCCGTCGGGCTGATCGCGGACGTGCTGGCCACCCCACCCGTCCTGTACCCGTACGAGCCGCTCCTGGCGCGCGCGGTGGACATCTCCTCGCGGACCCGCGGCGGGCTGTACGACTGCCTGTACGTGGCCCTCGCGGAGCGCGAGGGGTGCGAGTTGGTGACGGACGACCTGAAGTTGATCGCGAGTCTGGGGCCGCGGTTCGCGTTCGTCGTACCCCTGGCGTCGCTCCCCTGACGCAAGAACGAGGCCGGGTGGCGCTCTCTTACCCGGCGGCCCGTCGTCGGCGACGGTACACCACGAACCCGACCACCCCGACCACGACGACGCCGGCGACGAGCGCGACCCACGGCCACACCGGCGCGGGCTCCGGCGGACGGGCGCCTGCGGCCGGCTTGTCGTCCGGCCCGGTCGGCGTGGGGAGGCCGTACCGGGCTTCCAGCCGGAAGTCGTCGGCGGTCGGGGTGTAGTCCTCGAACCCGATGTAGTCCACCTCGTACTCGAGGAGCGGGTCGCCGCCCTCCGGCCGGACGTGGCGGGTGAACCGGCG
Source organism: Urbifossiella sp. (assembly GCA_035629595.1). Taxonomy (GTDB): domain Bacteria; phylum Planctomycetota; class Planctomycetia; order Gemmatales; family Gemmataceae; genus Urbifossiella. The sequence continues at coordinate 7,952 of DASPHQ010000461.1, forward strand.
CGGCACCGGCGGGCCGTCGGGGCGCGACTGGTACTCCAGCACGCACGTCTGTTGGCTCGCCCACGACCGCTCGGGGCCGGGCGGCTCCTCGGACTCGGCGCCGAGGAAGGCGTGGGCGTTGGCCGGGTCGAAGTAGCTCGTCTGCCGGATCGGCCCGGCGCCGCCGCCCGGCCTCGGCGTCAGCGTGGACGGCACGGCGAGCACGTCCTTGCCGAACTTCGTGGTCCGGCTGGCGGCGTCGAGGGCGAGCGTGTGGCCGAGATTCCCCTTCCCCGCCAGCAGTTGGGCGACGACATCGAGGCTG
>DASPHQ010000462.1:0-2680 GCA_035629595.1 Urbifossiella sp.
GTGCGGTCGGGGGTCAGGTCGCGGGTGATGGTCGGCTCGGCCGACTTCGCCGTCTTGGGCACGGGGAGCCCTCCTGGGTCTCCCCAAAGGCTATGCCGGCCGCGAGTTCCGAGCCAGTCACGTTTGCCGGCCTAGGAAAAAGGCCGGTGCGTTCCCGTCCTCGGCCCGCGGGTGCTCGACCACCTGATCGGCCCGTCCGCCAGGCTCGCGGCCGCGTGGGCCGCCGACCTGGGGAACGACGTTCCCGCCCGCGAGGACTGGGACATCCCGAACCTCACCCAGTACCTCGGCCCGATCCAGGGCGCCGACGAGGTTCGGGAGGAGTACTACGAGCGCCTCCAGCGCGCCCTGACGGCCAAGACGGGTCAGGAGCCGTCGGGGAGCGGGCCGGAGTACCTCCTCGCCGACCTGACGGCCGCCGCCCGGCGGGCGGCCGAGAAGGACACGACCGAGGTGTTCCGCATGTTGGCCCGGCTTCACCTCCCGGTGTACCTGACGACCTGCCCGGACGACGCCCTGTTCGACGCCCTCAAGCGAAGCATCGACGCGCGGCCGAAACCGGCCGACGCGACCGCCGAGCGCGGGCCGTTCCGGCAGGTGTGCAACTGGCTCCGCAAGCCGCCCGAGCCGGAACCGCCCGCGGACCGGCCTGCCGACCCGCCCGCCCCGTCGCCGCCCCCGGCCGACCCCCCCGCCCCCCGGCTGCCGATCCCGGCGTGGCCCGTCGATCACCTCACCCCGCCCCCGCCGGCCCGCGACCGGCCGCTCGTCTGCCACCTCGGCGGCCACCTGTCGGACCCGCCCTCGGTGCTGCTGAACGAGGACCACTACCTCCGGTTCCTCGTCCGCATGGCGGTCACGAGTAGTCACTGCCGCCCGTCCGTACTGGCCGCCCAGTTCCTCAACACCGACCTCCTGTTCCTGGGGTTCCGCCTCGACGACGTGGCGTTCCGCACGTTCGTCGAAGTGTTCATGAGTCTGGAGTGGGTGCAGAACCGGCGGGGCAGCAAGAAGGAGGGGAGGGGGTTCGACGTGGCCGTGCAGCTCGACCCGGACGCCGCCGCCACCGCGTCCGCCGAGCGGGTGCAGCAGCACATCGAGCGGCTGTTCAACCCGGAGAGCAACCCGCGGGACAACCCGGTGAACATCCGAATTTACTGGGACGGGCTGCGGAGTTTCCTACGCGAGCTGGACAAGCGATGTCCGACCCTGTAACTCCCGCCGCGAGGGCCGTCGGGTTCGTCGGCGCCCGCGCGCTCCGCGCCGGCGACCTGCTCGCCGGCCGGGACGGGGAGCTCGCCGACATCACGAACCTGGTCGTCGCCGAGCGGGTGGTGCTGCTGTACTCCCCCTCCGGGGCGGGCAAGACGTCCCTCCTCCAGGCCGGGCTCGTGCCCGCCCTCCGCCGGCGGAAGCAGTACGTCCCGCTCGGCGACGACCCGGACGGCGCAGCCCCGCCTCAGTTCCTCCTGCCGGACGCCTTCGACCCGGACGGCCGGCCGACCGGCCAGCCCGTCGTCGTCCGGGTGAACACGCCGCCCGACTCCGACGCGCCCGCGAACCGGTACGTCCGCAGCGCCGTGTTGGCCCTCCACAGCGGCCTTCCCCCGACGGTCCGGCTCCCGGACGCCGACCTGAACGGCATCAGCCTGTGCGAGTACCTGTCGCGCGCGTACCCGTCCGCTGCCACCGCCCCCGCCGACGACGACCCGGACGACGACCCGCCCGACCCGTCGTACCCGGTGCTGATCTTCGACCAGTTCGAGGAGGCGCTCACCCTCGACCCGGCCGACGAGGAGGACAAGCAGGCGTTCTTCCAGGACCTCGGCCGGGCCGCGGCCGACCGGTCGCGGTGGTTCGTCTTCGCCATGCGCGAGGACCACCTGGCCGAGCTCGAGCCGTACCTCGGCTACCTGCCGCGCTGGCTCGCGGCCCGGCTCCGGATCGACCGGCTCAAGCGCGACCCGGCCGCCGACGCGGTGAAGCAGATCGTGGATAATGCGGGGTACCCCATCGAGAAGACGACGGCCGAGGCCCTGGTCGACAAACTCCGCACCCTGACCGAGTCGCGGGCGGATGAGGGCTTCAAAGCCCAGGAAGCTCGGGCCGGCAAGCAGCGAATGTACCCGACCGTGGAGCCGCTGTTCGTCCAGGTCGTGGGGCTCCGGCTCCTCACCGACCGGAAGCCGAAGACGGAGGTCACGCGCCAAGACGTGGACGCGATCGACGTCGAGCGAGTGCTGGCCAGCTACTTCGCCGAGGAGGTTGAAGCCGCGACGGGCGGGGACCGGCAGGTGGAGCGGTGGACGCGGCTGTGGTTCGACCGGGCGCTGCTGAACCGCGACGGCCGGCGGGTGTCGTCGCGGGAGACCGAGGCGGACGAGTACGGGGTGCCCCCCGAGGTGCTGGCCTGGCTGGACACGCGGTTCGTGATCCGCCGGGTGATCGAGGGCGGGGTGGTGTGCTACGAGATCGCCCACGACCGGTTGGCCGGGGCGGTGCGGCGGGACAACCTGCGCTGGCGGCGGGAGCGGCTGACGCCGTTCGAGCGGGCGGCGGCGGTGTGGGCGAACACCGCGAAACCGCGCCCCGCCGAGCTGCTCGTCGGCGGGGCGGTGCTGGCCGAGGGCGAGGCCGCCGACCGGGCCGGCTGGCTGGACGACGACGAGACGGAGTTCCT
>DASPHQ010000463.1:0-6587 GCA_035629595.1 Urbifossiella sp.
AAATCCTCGCCCCGCCGCGGAAGCCCAAGCTCGGGTTCGACAGCTACGCCGGCTGGCTGGCGTACCTGATGCCGAACAACGTGGCGTTCATCAAGCGCTTCCCGACGTTCCCGGACCGGGTGTACAACGAGGCGGCGGGGCTGACGCTGTCGGTGTGGTATCCGACGGGGCCACGGATCGAACTGGAGCCGATCGGCCCGCGGGAGCGGCTGCGGCCGGGCGAGTCGGCGTCGTTCACGGAGGCGTGGTGGGTGCTGCCGTTCCCGTACCCGAAGGCCGGCGAGCGCGCCGACCTGCGGGCGCTGGCCGACCAGGTGACGCGGCTGACGGCCGCTCCCGAATAGGGTATCCTGACGGGATGACCAGCCGCCGCACATTCCTCCGCTTCGGCCTGTCCGGCTTCGGCGCCCTGTCGCTGCCGGACCTCGTCCGCCTCCGCGCCGCCGCCCCGGCGCGGGAGCGGACGGCGCTCATCCTGGTGTGGTGCCGCGGCGGCGCCAGCCACCTCGACCTGTACGACCCCAAGCCCGACGCGCCGAGCGAGTACCGCGGCCCGTTCGCCCCGGTCGCCACGCGGACGCCCGGCCTCCGCCTCACCGAGTTGCTGCCCGAACACGCGAAGATCGCCCACCGGTTCACGGTGCTGCGGTCGATGGCCCACACCGGCGGCGGCCACCCCGCGGGGTCGCTGCAGTTCCTGTCCGGGGACACCGACCCGCAGGACAAGCCGGAGCCGGTGCTGCCGGACCTGATGAGCGTGGCCCACCGCCTCCGCTACGACCCGCGGCGCGAGCTGCCCAACTACGTCGGCGTGAACCCGGTGGTGCGCTACGACAACTTCGTGATCGCCGGCCCGGCGTACCTCGGCGCCGGGTTCGCCCCGTTCGCCGTGTCCGGCGACCCGAGCGCCCCCGGCTTCCGCGTCCCCAACGTCGGCCTCCCACCAGCGGACGCCGACCGCTTCGCCGGCCGGGCCGAGCTCCACCGCGCGCTCGGCTCCGCCCGCCGCGCCCTCGACGGCGCCGCCGCGGGGATGGACACGTTCCAGCAGCAGGCGATCAACCTGCTGACGAGCCCCACCGCGGCGCGGGCGTTCGACCTGAGTCTGGAAAGCGAGCGGACCCGCGACCGCTACGGCCGCAACGCCTGGGGCCAGCAACTCCTGATGGCCCGCCGGCTGGTGGAGGCGGGGGTGGAAATCGTGACGACGGAGCTGTCGGGGCCGCTGTGCGGGCGGGTGCAGAACTGGGACGACCACGCGGTGAACCACCACGTCTTTGACGCCCTGAAGTTCCGCGCCCCGCCGTTCGACCGGGCGGTCGCGGCGCTGATCGAGGACGTGTTCGCCCGCGGGCTCGACCGCCGGGTGCTGGTCGTGGTGGCCGGCGAGTTCGGGCGGACGCCGAAGATCTCGCACGTCGCCAGCAGCGGCGGCGGGGTGGCGAGTGCGGCCGAGGGGACGGTGCAGCCGGGCCGCGACCACTGGCCGCGGGCGAACTCGCTGCTGTTCGCGGGCGGCGGCATCCGCGGCGGGCAGGTGGTCGGCGCGACCGACCGCCGCGGCGAGGACGTGACCGACCGCCGCGTCGGCCCGCCCGATTTCCTGGCGACGGTGTACCACCACCTCGGCATCGACTACGAGACGGCGACGCTCCCCGACCAGACCGGCCGGCCGATCCCGATCGTCCACGGCGGCCGGGCGATCCCCGAACTCGTCGCCCACTGACCTTTCATGGTCATGCCTCGGCGAGTTCCCACGTCACGCCGCGCGGCCCCGCGTTCACGACCGGCACCCCGGCCAGCTCGCCGGTGGTGCCGTTGCTGCCGTGAACGTGCCCGCACACGACGAGCCGCGGCCGCACCCGCGTCACGGCGTCGCGGACGGCGGTGCTGCCGATGCTTCCCCCGCGGCTCGACACGTCCACCACCCCCTTCGGCGGCGAGTGAACGACGAGGACGCACCCGGCTGGCGCCGCGGCGAGCAGGGCCGCGCCCTGCTTCTCGTCGAAGTCGTAGCTCCAGCTACCGAACGGCGTGACCGGGATGCCGCCGCCGACGCCGTAGAAGGTGACGCCGCTCACGACCGCGACGGTGCCGTGGAGGACGTGACAGCCGGGCCACCCGCGGCAGGCGTTGGCGAGTTCGTCGGCCGATTCGTTGTTGCCGGGGACGAGCACCGCCGGCTTCCGGGTGTCGCGGAGCACGTCGAGGCAGGCGGGGAGCGTGGCGGTGTCGCGGCCGTTGGTGAAGTCGCCCGCCCCGACGAGGAGGTCGGCGTCGGCCGCGTTCCGGGCGAGCGCGAGTGCCGCGGCCCGGTCGGCGTGCAGGTCGCTGAACAGGAGAAGGCGCATCGGGCGGCTCGGCGGGCGTCGGAGTCAGGCCGGCGTCACCGGTGGGAACAGCGGCGCGACCGGGGTGCGGAAGCCGGGAAGGATGTCGCCGGCGTCCAACTCGTCGGTCGCGGCGTAGACGCGGATGGTGTTCGCCCCGGCCCAATAAGCCTGCACTTCCCCGACTTGTGGGTAGAACACCCAGACCAGTCGCACGCTCCCACGGAGGTATTCCCGTACCTTCGCAATCAAGTCGTCCGCGGGGTCGGACGGGCTGACGACCTCGGCAGCGATGTCGGGCACCACGTCCCAGGCGTTCGCCGTCGCAGACCCGGCCCGGTCGGCAGGCCAGCGGGCGAAGGACACGTACGACCAGTCCGGGATACGGGTCCGGCCGGCGTCCTCCGGCTGCGGTATGTGGAACGCCTGCTCCACCTCACATTCACCGTGCGGGTTGTCGTTCAGATACGTGATGACGGCTCGGTTCAGTCGGTTCGAGATGTGACGGGCGCGGGTGCTCACAGTGGGTCGCTCCCGGATTTCGCCGTGAATCACTTCATACAGTTTCGGAAGCCCGGTCACCCGCGGCCGCGGGTCGAGCAGGTCGCGGAGACTAACTCCCTCGTCTTGCGTCAGAACACTCGACATGTCGCACCTCGTGGTGGTGTAGTTTACCACCCCGCCTATGGTCAGGAAAAGCGAAACGCCCGGGGGTAGACCCCCGGGCGTTCGCTGGGCGAAGCCCACCCGCCGCGGCGGGTGGGCTTGCTCGTTGTCCATCTCACCAGAACCGGACGCGCCAGTAGTCGTGCGGGGCGGAGTTGCGGCCGAGGTACCAGTGGCCGTCCTCCCACTCCAGCGTCACCTTCCGCCAGCCGAGCGGCACCTTCGGGAACGGGTAGTACGGCCCGATGTACGGGAACGCGTTGTACGGGTACGCCGTCGGGTAGCCGACCCGGCTCACGTTGTTGTGCGGGGCGTACGTCGGCCACGCGTACGGCGGCAGCGGCGGCGCCTGCAGGTCCGGGGTGATCGCCCCCGGCACGCCCAGCGGCACCGGCTCCACGATCGGGTTCCCGCCGCCCAGGTGCGCCGGCGGCACCGGCGGGGCCAGCGGGGCGACGCCCGGGGCCGGCGGGGCGACGCCCGGGGCCGGGAACTGCGCCGGGATCACCCCGGTGCTGGTGCCGCGGACCACCACGCCGTCCTCGACCAGCGTCACCCCGGGGGTGGCGCGGACGGCGGCGATCACGTCGGCCTTCTGGGCCGCGGACAGGGTCGTGCCCACGACGCGGACGGTGCCGCCCTGGGTGAGGACCGACAGATCCGCCCCGCCGACGGTCGGCAGGGCGCCGACCTTCGCCCGGACGGCGTCGGCGAGCGGCTGGTTGGGGTTGGCGGGCTGGGCCGCCGCGGTGCCGGCCGAGATGCCGGCGGCGGCGGCGAGCGAGAACAGGGCACGCACCTTCACGGCGAACCTCCTTGTCACGGGAACGTGCGGATTCCGACGCCGCTACTATCAGCCCGCGAGCCCCACGAACCCGACTGTCGATGCCGCTTCCCCCGTCGGAACCCGCGCCCCCGTCCGCGCCGACCCGCACTACCCCACCCGGCCGACTGACCCGCACGTTCGGCAGGCGCCTTCCCCGAATGGCGGGTTTTCGCTCAAGGCGCGACGGAAGTGTCGACCCGGGGCCGACATGCGGGGCGGGAGAAAATGGGGTTGTACGGCCGGGGCGCGGCTGCGATGATGCCGCGTGCCACTTCATCCCAGACAAGGAGGTCCGGGCCATGATCGTGACGAACCCGTCCGTGTTCGCGCCGCCGTCGCCCGCCATCGACGTGTCCGAGGCCCGCTGGGCGGCCGACGAGTTGGCCGCGCTCATCGCCCGCCTCGGGCCGGACTCGGCGGTGGCGCTGGTGCTCAAGCACGCCCGTCGCGAACTCGCCAGTCTGACGCAGGAGCAGCTCCCGGCCCGCGTCGTGGGGCCGTTCCGCGTCGCGGCGTGACGGGGGGAACCAGCCGGTCCGGGAGAAAGGGCGTTTGACGCCCGCCCCTCGCCCGGCGAGAATGCGGCCCGGCCCCTCTCCGCCGAGGCCCGCTGAACCATGTCGCGTCTCGTCCTCGCTGTCGTCGCCGCCGTCGCGGTCGCGCCTTCGGCGCGCGCCCAGGAGCCGGCCGCGCGGCCGAACGTCGTCGTTTTCCTCGCCGACGACCTCGGCTGGGGCGACCTCGGCTGCTACGGCAACGCCGTCGTCCGCACCCCGCACCTCGACGCCTTTGCGAAAGAGGGCGTGCGCCTCACGCAGTGCTACTCCGCGTCGGCGGTGTGTTCGCCGTCGCGGTCGGCGATCCTGACCGGCCGCACGCCGTACCGCAACGGCGTGTTCACCTGGATTCAGGAGGGGAGCGAGGTTCACCTGCGGACCAGCGAGGTCACCCTGCCGCGGCTGTTGCGGGCCGCCGGGTACGACACCGCGCACGTCGGCAAGTGGCACCTCAACGGCAAGTTCAACGACCCGTCGCAGCCGCAGCCGAACGACCACGGCTACGGCTACTGGCTCGGCACGCAGAACAACGCCGCCCCGAGCCACAAGAACCCGACGAACTTCGTCCGCAACGGCAAGACGGTCGGCCCGCTGGAGGGCTACTCGGCCCCGCTCGTGGTGGGCGAGGCGGTCACCTGGTTGAAGCAGCACCGCGACAAGTCGAAGCCGTTCTTCCTGGCCGTGTGGGCGCACGAGCCGCACCTGCCGATCGAGAGCGACCCGCAGTTCCAGGCGCCCTACGCCGGCCTCGCCGACCCCGACGTGCGCCAGCACCACGGCAACGTCACGCAGCTCGACCACGCCTTCGGCCAACTGATGGCGGCGCTGAAGGACGAGAAGCTGGCCGACACAACGTTCGTCGTCTTCACCGCCGACAACGGTCCGGAGGGCGACGGCGCGAAGGGGCGCACCCGCGGTTCGACCGGCGGCCTGCGCGGCCGCAAGCGGAGCATGTACGAAGGCGGCATCCGCGTCCCCGGTATGGTGCGCTTCCCCGGGCGCGTCCCCGCGGGGCGCACGTCGGACGTGCCGGTCGTGGGAAGCGACCTGTTCCCGACGATCCTCGGCCTGGCCGGGGTGCGGCCGCCGGCCGACCGCGTCATCGACGGGGCCGACGTGTTCCCCGTGCTGGCCGGCCGCGCCGAGAGCGTGACGCGAACGCAGCCGCTGTACTGGCGGCTGGACATGGCCCCGAACAACTTGCACATGGCGCTGCGGCAGGGCGACTGGAAGATCGTCGCGGCCCGAGACCTGTTGAAGGTCGAGCTGTACAACCTCCGCGACGACCCGCACGAGATGACGGACCGCAGCGGCACCGAGCGCGACCGGCTGGCGGCGATGACGGCGGCGCTGCGCGACCAGAACGCGGCCGTGGAGCGCGAGGGGCCGGACTGGTGGCGGCGGCTCAGCCCCAACGGCGCGGGCGTGCCCAAGAAGGTGAAGAACTGAGTTCGCGGTCACTCGGCAGCGGCGGCGGCGTCACCCGGCAATCCGGCGATCACCTTCCGCACCGCCGCCAGGTCTTCGTCGCTGACGCCCTCGCGCCGCCGGTAGCGGCGCTCGAGGGCGTCGAGCAGCGTCTCCCACATGTCGCGGGTCGGCACGACGGTGCGGTCCCACTCGGTGCGGCGGCGGAAGCGGACCTGGAAGCGCCACTCCCGGGCGAACTTCTCGACCCGCACGTACCGCTTCTCGCCGGTCGCGGGGTCGGTATCGTTCCACTCGATGCTCATCGGCGGCGGCTCCGGACGCGGTGTAGAATCAGGATAGCGTGATCCCGGTCGGCCGGGGTAATCTGCCCCGGCGAGGTCCGCACCATGCTGCTCTACCACGACCACACCGCACCCGTTTCCGCACTCGCCTTTTCGCCGGACGGCGCCGCCCTCGCCGGCGGCAGCCCCGACGGGGCCGTGTGGGTCCGCTCCGACGCCGGCGCAGAACGGCTCGTCGAACTCGGCCTGAAAACGCCCGCGGTCCACGGCCTGACCTTTCTTTCCGACGGCGGGTTGGTGGTCGGCCACGCCCACGGATGGCACCACTACCGTTGCACCGACGGCACCTGGCGGGCGTTCGGACCGCCGGCCGCCGCGGGGGTGAACGGCGTCGCCGCGGCGGGTCCGCACTGGCTCGCCGTCGGCACCGGCGACAAGCTGAAGCCGACGCCCGGCGCCTTCGAGCTGTGGGACATGGCCGCCGAGAAGCGGATCG
>DASPHQ010000464.1:0-10900 GCA_035629595.1 Urbifossiella sp.
GCGCCCGGAAGCACGGCGGGCTGACGCCGCGCCGCTCGCCGCTCGGTCACGCCGCTTCGTCCTTGTACAGCCGGGCGAACCCGCGGCTCTCCTCGCGCTCCACCAGGTCCAGGTACGCCTGCTCCGTCTGCATCCCGAGCGTGCGCACCGAGATGACCGTCACCTTGTTCTCGCCGAGCAGCCCGAACAGCTGCGCCAGCAGTGCCGCGTTCGGCACCTCGTCCGTCAGCTTGATCTCGAGCCGCCGCTGCCGCAGCAGCACCTGCTTGAAGTCCGCCAGGTTCCGCAGCGCCGCCACGCACTTCGTGATCGCCTTCTGCTCGCCGTCGATGTCGAGCTCGTAGTGGTTGCGGCGGATGCGGCCCTTCAGGTCCTGCAGCGTGCCCGTGAAGATGAGTTGGCCCTTGTTCAGCACCGCGGCGTGGTTGCACACCTCGTCCACGTCCGTCAGGTTGTGGCTGCTGAGGATCAGCGTCTTCTCCGCCGCCAGCGTCTTGATCAGCTCCAGCATCGACCGCCGGGCCTCGATGTCGAGCCCGTGCGTCGGCTCGTCCCAGATGAGTAGGTCGGGGTCGTTCAGGAGGCTGGCCGCGACGGCTAGGCGGGCGGTCATGCCGGCGCTGAAGTGGGCGATCGAGTCGCCCGAGTGCGGCAGCAGATCCACGGCACGGATGAGGGTGGCGAGTTTCGGCTTGCGCACGTCCGCGGGCAATCCGAACAGGCGGGCGATGTAGTCGAGGTACGTGATGGGCGTCATGCCCTTCGGGAACTGCGGGTTCGTGGGGATGTAGCCGATGCGGCGGCGGAGGTCGGCGGCGTTCGGCGTCATGACGCGGCCGAACACCTTGGCCCACCCGGCGGTGGGGCGGTGGAGGCCGAGGATGAGGCGCAGGAAGGTGGTCTTGCCGGCGCCGTTGGGGCCGAGCAGGCCGAGGACGCACCCCGGCGCGACGGTGAGCGCGGCGTCGTTGAGCGCGATCTGCCGGTTCTGGTAGATCTTCGTCAGGTGCTGGGTCTCGACGACCAGCTCCGCGTCGTCCGCCACGGCCGGCCCTCCCCACTGCATCCCGCGCGAATGGCGGCGCGTATACCGGGGCGGGGTTGCCGGGTCTACCCGAGTTTCCCCATCGAGGGAAGGGTTGTGAAGTTGGTAGCCGCGGGCTTCAGCCCGCGTGGCGTCGGCGGTGACCGAACCGTGTCGGCCCCTGGTGGGCGCCACAGGTGGACGCGGGCTGAAGCCCGCGGCTACCGGACGTTATACTCCGCTCACCGCTGTACCCGGGCGCTGCCGCCCTTCGCGAACGCCTCCACCTCCTCCACCCGCGCCATCGTCACGTCGCCGTGGAACGTCGTCAGCAGCGCCCCGTGCGCCCAGCCGAGGCGTAGCGACTCGTCCGGCGTGCGGCCCGTCAACAACCCGTAGATGCACCCGGCCGCGAAGCCGTCGCCGCCGCCGATGCGGTCGATCACGTCCAGCTCGCACGTCGGGCTCACGTGCTTCTTCCCCTCCAGCCACAGCACCGCCGCCCAGTCGTGGCGGTTCGTGTGGTGGACCTCGCGCAGCGTCGTCGCCACCAGCTTGATGTTCGGGAACTCCTTCACCGTGTTCTCGATCATCCCGAAGAACACTTCGGGGTCCAGCTTCGACTCGGTCTTGGCCGTCACCTCCGGCCCCTTCACGCCGAGCCCCTTCTGCATGTCCTCCTCGTTGCCGATCAGGCAGTCGACGTGGCTCACGATCCGCCGCAGCGTCTCGACCGCCCGGCCGTCGCCGCCGGCCGCCTTCCACAGCTTCGCCCGGTAGTTCAGGTCGAACGAGATGACGGCCCCCTGCGCCTTCGCCGCCTTCATCCCCTCGATGATGAGTTCGGGCGTCGACTCGGACAGCGCCGCGAAGATGCCGCCGGAGTGGAACCACTTCACCCCGCCGGCGAACACCTTCGCCCAGTCGAAGTCGCCGACCTTGAGCCGGGCCGCGGCCTCGTTCGAGCGGTTGTAGAACACCACCGGGGCGCGGACGCCGTGGCCGCGGTCGCTGTACACGGTGGCGAGGTTCGGGCCGCGCACGCCGTCGTGCTCGAAGTGCTTGAAGAACGGCGTCACGCCCATCGCCCGCACCTGGGCCTGGATCAGCTCGCCGATCGGGTAGTTCACCATCGCCGTGGCGACGCCGGTGCGGAGGCCGAAGCAGTCGGACAGGTTCGCCGCGACGTTGTACTCGCCGCCGGAAACGTGGATGTCGAAAGACCGCGCCTTGCGGAAGGGGATGACGCCGGGGTCGAGGCGGTGAACGAGGGCGCCGAGGGAGACGAGGTCGAGGGCGGCGTCGGGGCGGATGGACAGCGGCATGGGAGGGTGGTGGGTGGTGGGGAGTTGTGGATCGTATATGCTGGTGAGTGGTGGGAAAGCCCGGGGACGGCTGTCCCCGGGCTTCGCCCGTATTCAGCGATTGACCATCCCCACCTTCGCGGCGTAGGGGAACAGCCCGCCGGCCTCGATGATCGGCGCCACCTCGCCCAGCGGCAGCAGCGGCCACGTGTCGCCGGTCGTCTTGTTCGTCAGCGTGCCGGCGGCGAGGTCGATCACCAGTTCGTCTCCGGTACAGATTTGATCCACCAGCCGGGCCGTGGTTTCGACCGGGATGAGGTAGCCGCCGTTGACGGAGTTCCGATAGAAAATCCGGGCGTAGAACTCGGCCACGACGGCCTTGATGCCGGCGGCGGCGAGCGCGATCGGCGCGTGCTCCCGACTCGACCCGCAGCCGAAGTTCTTGCCGCCGATGATAATGGTGTACGGCGACACGTACTCGTCCGTCCCCGGCGGGTGGAGCGGGACGTGCCCCTTCGGCAGCCCGGCCTGGTCGTCCGGCACGCCGCTGAGGGCGTACTTGCCGAACATCCGGTACTCCTCCGGAATCGACGGGTTGTACGTCAGGTACTGCGCCGGGATGATCTGATCGGTGTCGACGTTGTCGCCCAGCACGTAGGCCCGACCTTCGATTCGATTTTCCATCGTTTTTCGCCCATCGGAACGAACGCGGCCGTCGTCTGTGGTGTGACGCCGCGAGTAGTCGTGGGGGGTTAGGATACCCCCGCCTTCGCCCCCCGGTAACCCGCGAAACGGGCCGCCCGCCGGGATTTCCGCGTGCTAAACTTGGTTCAGGTTTCGGCCCGCACGGCCGCCGGACGGCGGCCGCCTGGGGCCGCCCGCAAGCCCCGCGGGCGGCCCGGTTTGGAGCGACCGGCGATATGCGAGCCCGACTCTCCGCCGAGGCCGGCGACTGCCTCCCCGCCTCGGTCGAACTCTCCCCGGGTCAGACCGCCACCCTCGGCCGCAGCCGCGACAACACCCTGGTGCTGCGCGACGAGCTCGCCTCCCGGCTGCACGCGAAGGTGTATTTCGAAGAGGGCGAGTGGCACGTCCGCGACTTCGGCCTCAACGGCACCCGCGTCGAGGGGCAGAAGATCACCGGTGCCGTCGTGATCGCCGACGGCGAGGCCATCCGCATCGGCGAGGTGGTGCTCCGCTTCACCGTCGGGCCCAAGACGACGGCGATGAAGCCCGCCGCCCCGATCACGCTCCCCATCGGCCGGGCGTCCGGCGGCAGCTACCACGGCTCCACGAAGGTCCACGAGCTCCCCGGCGATCGCACCCTCCCCGGCGACCCGCCGCCAGAGGAGTCGGCCAACCGCCTCCGCATGGACGAGCTGACCGCGCTGTGCAAGTTCATGACGGCCGCGGTCGAGGCCCGCACTCCGCACGACCTCATCGTGCTGGCCCTCCGGTCGATCCTCAACCAGACCACGGCCAAACTCACCGGCTACCTCAGCCTCGACGCCGACGACCCGGCCCCGAAGATCGTTCTCCCCGAGACGGCGTCGGTGGACATGCCGCTCTCCCGCCGGCTGACGCAGCAGGCGTACCAGACCGGCCGCACCGTCTGGCTGTTCCCCGAGCTCACCGCCGCCCACCCGCCGACCGACAGCCTGTCGTCGTTCGCCGACGCCATCTGCATCCCGTTGAAGTCCAGCAACGGCGACTCGTTCGCGGCGCTGCACGTGTACCGCTCCGGCCGGGCGTTCCACGAGCGCGACGTGCGCTTCATCGAGGCCGTCGCCGGGTACGTGTCGCACGGGCTCGAAATCCACCGCCAGCGCCGCCGCCTGGAGGCCGAGAACAGCCGGCTGCGGACCCACACCCCGGCGGCCGACGACATCATCGGCGAGAGCTCGGCGGTGATCGCGCTGCGGCAGCAGATCTTCCGCGCCGCCCCGCAGGCGTACACGGTGCTGGTGCAGGGCGAGAGCGGCAGCGGCAAGGAGCTCGTGGCGCTGGCGATTCACCGCAACAGCCGCCGCTCCGGCGGGCCGCTGGTGGTGGTGAACTGCGCCGCCATCGCCCCGACGCTTCTGGAGGCCGAGCTGTTCGGCTACAAGAAGGGCGCCTTCAGCGGCGCCGACCGCGACCACCCCGGCCTGTTCCAGCAGGCCGACGAAGGCACGCTGTTCCTGGACGAGATCGGCGAGCTGTCGCTCGACTGCCAGGCCCGGCTGTTGCGCGTGATCGAGGGGAAGGCGTTCCGCCCGGTGGGGGCCACGTCGGACATCAAGGTGGACGTGCGGATCGTGGCGGCGACGCACCGGAACCTGGAGCAGGACGTGAAGTCCGGCCGGTTCCGCCAGGACCTGAGCTACCGGCTGAAGGTGATTCAGATCCGGGTGCCGGCGCTGCGGGAGCACCCGGAGGACATCCCCGAGCTGGCGGCGTTCTTCCTGGCGCGGGTGTCGGCCGAGTGCCGGCGGAGCTTCCGGCTGACGCCGGCGGCGATGCGGAAGTTGCAGGCGTACGCGTGGCCGGGGAACGTGCGGCACCTGCGTGCGGTGCTGGAGAGTGCCGCGGTGATGAGTGAGGCCGACCTGCTGGACGCCGACGCGCTGCCGCTGGGCGGGGTGTCGGAGCTGGCGTCGGCCGCGGCGGTGGCGGCGGCCGACCTGCCGCCGAGCCTGGACATGGACGAGATCGAGACGTGGGCGATCCGCCGGGCGCTGAAGCAGACGAACGGCAACGTGAGCCACGCGGCGAAGATTCTGGGCATGAGCCGCGACACACTTCACACGAAGATCAAGAAGAAGGGGATCGAGCGGGGGTCGGTGGCGGACTCGGCCGAGGTGCCGGCGCTGCCGGTGTCGGCGTCCGCCGACTGGACCCCGACGACGGCGATGGGGTAGCCCGGTCGCCCCGATCGAGACGCACACCCGCCTTGCCGCGCCGGCCGGCCCGCGGTATGGCCGCCCCGATTCGCCCCGGGGTTCCGCCATGCCCGCCCGCCGCGCCGCCGTCCTCGCCGTGCTCCTCCTCGCGCCGCGGGCGGCCGCCCGGCCCGTCAACCTCACCGAAACGCCCCGCCCCGGGGACGCCAGCCGCTTCACCCTCGACCTCAAGCTCACCGGCCAGCTCGTCCTCACCGAGAACGGCGCGAAGCAGGCCGTGCCGCTGTCCGCCACCGCCCGCCACCGCTTCGCCGACAAGACCCTCGCCGCCGCCGCCGACGGGCTGCCGGCGCGCTCGATCCGCCTCTACGACGAGGCGGCCGTGAGTACCACCGTCGGCGGCGACAAGTCGGACCGCGCCCTCCCCGCCGACCGCCGACTCGTTGTCGCCCGCCGCACGCCGGCCGGCGTGTTCGCGTACTGCCCCGCCGGCCCGGTCAGCCGCGACGAACTCGACCTCGTCGCCGAGCACTTCGACCCGCATTCCCTGCCGGGGTTGCTACCCGGCAAGGCGGTGAACGTCGGCGACGCCTGGGGCGTGTCCGACGCGGCGGCGCAGGCCGCGGGCCTCCTCGACACGCTCACCCGCAACACGCTCCAGGGGAAGCTCCTCTCGGTCGAAAACGGCACCGCCGCGTTCGCCGTCAGCGGTACGATCGAGGGCGTCGAGAGCGGGGCGAAGGTGAGCCTGGCCGTGGACGCGACCGGCTCGTTCGACGTGGCGGCCGGGCGCGTCACCGCGCTGACGTGGAAGCAGACCGACGACCGCGCCGCGGGGCCGGTGACGCCGGCGGCGAAGGTGGAGGCGACGGTCGCGCTGCGGCGCGAGTTCGGCGGCGTGGTGCCGGCGGAGCTGTCGGCCGAGGTGCCCGCGGAGGTGCCGGCCGAGGCCGGGGGCCTTCGCCAACCCGGCCCCGGCGGGCGGTACGAGGTGCTTCACCCGCGCGACTGGCACGTTACCGGCGCCACCGACACGCACCTCGTTCTGCGGCTCCTCGACGGCGGCGAGTTCGTGGCGCAGGCGACGGTCACGCCGTGGGCGAAGGCCGAGGCGGGGAAGCACACCGCGGCCGACGACTTCAAGAAGGCCGCTTCTACGTCGCCCGGGTGGGTGCCGGACCGTGTCATCGCCGACGGTGAGCTGCCGGCCGCGGAGGGTTACTGGGTGTATCGGCTCGCCGCGGAGGGGAAGGCGCAGGACGTGGCGGTGCTGCGGACGGTGATCCTTGTCGCCGGGCCGCGCGGCGACCAGGTGGTCGTGACGGTGGTGGCCCCGGCCGGGCGGGCGCGGCTGCTGAACGGCCGCGACGCGGCGCTGGCGACGGGCATCCGCTTCGGGCGCTGAGGCCGGCGGCTCGGGTTTTGTAGGTCGGGTCGAGTCATCGAGACCCGACGTGGGGCGCCAGCCGCGAACCGAGGGAAACCCGGCCCGTCGGCGCTGCCGTGTCTTCGCCGACCGCGGTCAGCTGCCCGCGTCGGGTCTCGAAGACTCGACCCGACCTACGGAAGCCTCGAGCCGGCCGGCCGGTGGCATACCCGCGGCGCCGCCGGGTTGTTAAGGTAGAGGAGAACGGGTTCATCGGGCGCGTCCGGGGCGGGCACACGATGCGGATCGGGGTCGTCAGCGACACCCACGACCGGGCGGAGGCGGTGGGCGAGGCCGTGCGCCTCCTCGTGGAGCAGCACGTCGAACTCGTCCTCCACTGCGGCGACATCGAGTCGCCCGACACCGTCCGCCTGTTCAAGCCGATCCCCACCCACTTCGTGTTCGGCAACTGGGACAAGGACCGGGTGAAGCTGGCCGCCGCGATCAAGGAGGCCGGCGGCACCCACTACGACTCGTTCGGGGCGATCGAGCTGGCCGGCAAGCGGCTGGCGTGGGTCCACAGCCACGAGCGGCACCAGCTGCGGCAGCTCGAGCACTCGGACTTCTTCGACTACGTGTTCTACGGCCACACCCACGTCCGCGAGCAGCACCGGACCGGCAAGACGCTCGTCGCCAACCCCGGCGCCCTGTTCCGCGCCAACCCCAAGACGTGCATCGTCCTCGACCTCCTCACCGGCGAGATCAAGCCGATCATCGTCCCCGTCGCCAAGCCGCCCGGCCCGGCGATCGACGACCCCACGGGGTCCGTCGTCGTGCCACCCGGTCCCAACCCGGCTTGACCCCTGTCGAAAAACCGGCGTACCATCCGCCCATGTTCCGGCGGCGGCCCCGGCGTCGCGGGCCGCCGATTCGCAGGGAGGTGGTCATGCTCCGTCGGCTCGTTCCGCTCGCGCTCGTCGCCCTCGCCGCGCTACTCGCGCCGGCCCCCGCCGCGGCGGGCCTCATGCCCACCAAGGTGTCGGTCACCCCCGAGGGGCCGAACCAACTGTGGATGTACGCGGTCATGCTCCCGTCCGGGTCCATGCTCCAGACCGGCGACTACTTCACCATCTACGACTTCGCCGGCCTCGTGAAGGACAGCCACAACACGCCCGCCGGGTGGACGTTCAGCGCCGCCCCGATCGGCCCCACGCCCGACCGGCTGCTGCCGGACGACAGCGCCGCGCTGCTCAACCTGACGTGGACGTACACCGGCGGCGACTACGACCCCGGGCAGACCGGGCTCGGAAACTTCTGGGCGGCGTCGGAGTACGGGTCGAGCGGGGACGGGTTCTTCACGGCCACCACGCACACGGCGGGGGGCACGGGGACGGACAACAACATCACGTACACCGTGGTCCCGGTCCCGGCGCCGCCGGGGGTGCCGGAGCCGACCACGCTGGTTCTTGCCGGGCTCGGGCTGCCGTTCGCGGCCCTGGCCCGGCGGGTCGCCCGCCGCACCCCCGGGCGTTCCGGGGTTGTGGTTGACACGGTCGAAGGTCGGGCCTAAAAGCCGGCCGTCGAGAGGGCGGTCGCCGGCGGACGGAGGGTATCCGGTCGCCGCCCCCGGCCGGGGATCGTTTCCCGGCCGCCGCACGAGTCGCCTGTCACGGAGGGTTCTTCATGAATCGTCGCACCTGGGTCGCCCGCCTGTTCACCGCCGCCGTCGCGGCCGTGGCCGCGGTCGGCACCGCCGGGGCCGGGATCATCCCGGCGTCGGTCACCGTCACCCCCGAGGCCGGGAACTTCCGGTGGCAGTACTCGATCGTGCTGCCCACCGACATGAAGTTGCAGGCCGGGGACTACTTCACCATCTACGACTTCGGCGGGCTGGTGAGCGGGTCGCAGTTCATCGACCCGACGAACTCGTCGGCCGGGGACTGGTCGATGGAGGTCGTCAAGGCCGGCCCGATCCCGGCCGGGCTGAACCCGGACGACGACGCGTCGATCGACAACCTGGTGTTCCGGTACACGGGCGGCAGCGCCCTGACCGGGCAGACCGGGCTCGGGAACTTCGGCGGCGTCAGCACCGTCGGGACGAGCACGCAGTCCGACTTCACCGCCCAGAACCCGCAGTCGACGACCGGCGACCTGGACCGGAACATCATCAACACGATCGCCCCGGGCGTGCCGCCGGTGGTGGACCCGACCCCGGGCGTGCCGGAGCCGACGACGCTGCTGCTGGCGGCGATCGGCATCCCGGCGGCCGGCGCCGCCCGCGCCCTGCGGAAGCGGAAGGCGTGAGTTGTGTGGTGGCCCACCCGCCGCGGCGGGTGGGCTTCGCCCCCCAGGAACCCCGCCCGACCGGCGGGGTTCCTGTCGTTTCGGGGCCGCTCGCGGCGGTGCAACGCCGCGAGCGGCGGGAACCAGAGCCGTTGAGGCTGACACCGGGGAACGGACCGGCTACACTTCAACTGTCGTTCTTCCCGCCGCCCGTCACTCGCCGGGCGCGGTGCCCGTTCCGTCCGATTCTCCCGAGGTCCGTCATGCCCCCCCTCCGCCCGCGCCGGTCGGCGTTTACGCTCATCGAGTTGCTCGTCGTCATCGCCATCATCGCCATCCTGATCGGGCTGCTGCTCCCCGCGGTGCAGAAGGTCCGCGAGGCCGCCGCCCGCGCCAAGTGCATGAACAACATGAAGCAGATCGGCATCGCCGCCCACGCCTACCACGACACCGTCGGCACCCTGCCGCCGGCCGTGTTCATGCACCGGGCCGTGTCCGACCCGGCCCGCTTCGGCCAGAACTTCGGCCCGAACTGGGCGATCCTCCTCCTCCCGCAGCTCGAGCAGGGGCCGCTGTTCAACCAGGTGGCGACCAGCGTCAACAACTACATCGCCAACGTGAACAACGGCGCCGTCACGCCCGACCAGAACTGGCGGAGCATCCGCGGCACCGACCTGTCGGTGTTCCGCTGCCCGTCGGACACCGGCGGCGACACCCAGTGCAGCCGCGCCGGCGGCGGCTGGGCGCGCGGCAACTACGGCGCCAACGCCGGCCCCGGCATGTTCTGGATCGGCGCCCCCGAAGGGGCCATCACCCAGACCAGCGGGCTCATGGTCGAGTCCACCTGGGGCGTCGGCGGGTATTACGCCTCGAACGTGGCCGGGCTGGCGCTCGGCGGGCCGTTCACCGTGAACCGGGGCCAGCGGATCAACACCTTCCCGGACGGCACCTCCGCGACGGTGCTGGTGGACGAGTTGCGGATCGGGCCGACCTCCAACGACCTGCGCGGCACCTGGGCGATGGGGCAGGCCGGGGCCAGCATCTCGGCCGCGAACGGCCGGCTCGACACCCCGAGCCCGAACGTGTCGCTGTCCGGGTACGACGACATCCAGGGCGGCGACGACCGGGCGGACATCGGCATGGGCGCGTGCGGCGGGTGCGGCAGCTGGCAGGTGACGGCCAAGAGCCGCCACACCGGCGGCGTGAACACCCTCATGTCCGACGGCAGCGTGCGCTTCGTCCGCAACGCCGTGGACAGCCGGACGTGGTACCTGATGCACAGCCGCAACGACGGCCAGACCTACGCCAACGACTAACCCCGGGGGAGCCGATGAAGCGCGTGTCGGCGGCCTTCGCGGTCCTCATGCTGGCCGGGTGCGGCGGCGCGGGGCCGGCGAAGATCAAGGGTCGGGTGCTGGAGAACGGCCAGCCGGTGAGCGTCGCCGGGCAGGCGTCGCTGGTGTTCTCGCCGGTCGGGCCGGACGGCAAGGCGGGGGACAAGGCGTACGTCGCGGGGCTGAACCCGGACGGGACGTTCGAGCTGGTGGCGTCGGGCGGCGAGGTGCCGCCGGGCGAGTACGTGGTGTCGTTCGAGGTGAGCAGCGGCAAGGGCACGGGTGCGGCGCCGTCCGGGCTGGCGAAGTACCGGGAGATGTTCAAGAACGTGAAGCAGACGCTGTCGCCCGGGATGAACGACCTGACGTTCGACCTGGCGAAGCCGAACGGCTGACCGCCACTGCTTCACCGCGCACGCCCGGGGCGACCCCCCCGGGCGTGTTCGTTTGGGGGTCAGTCGGCGGCGACCCGGAGGAGCCGGCCGCCGGTGGCGGTGTGGGCGGCGTACAGCGTCAGCGCGAGCATCACGGCGACGCCGAGGTTCGGCCCGGTGGCGTACCACGCCCGCACGTCGAGCGACCATCCGCTCAGGAATAGCCAGCCGACCGGGAGCAGCGCGGCCAGGAACGCCAGCAGCCCGAACCGCAGGGCGACGTACTGGAACCCGAGGCTGACGGCGGGGATCGTGAGCGCGACCGTCACGGGC
>DASPHQ010000465.1:0-6552 GCA_035629595.1 Urbifossiella sp.
GCCGACGGGGCGGCCGTCCGCCGGGCTGCAGCCGTGACCGGCTTCGGGGCGGGGGCGGCCTTCGTCGCAGGGGCGGGTTCCGCTGCGGCCGGCGGCTTGGCGGTGGGTGCCGGCTTCGATGCCGGTGAGGCCGCGGTCGCCGCGGCCGGCTTCGGAGCCGCCAGGACGGAGGCCTTCTTCTTGAGCCGCTTGCGGAGAGTGTGTACGGTCGTCCGGATGGCGTCGTCCGGGGCCTTGACCCCCTTCGCCTTTACCTTGGTGATGACCTCGTCGGCGGTCAGAGCGAGGTTCGCCGTGAGGATGTCGCGGACGACGGTCCAGGTCGAGGTGACGGCCATGGCGGGTATTCCGGGCGGCGGTGGTGGGGTGGCCGTCCGTGCCGGGTGGCTTGAGCGTGTGAGTATTCTGCACCCTCCCGCAGTTGGGGCAATTGGCGCCCACCCTGTCGGCTCAGCAAACCTTCGCGGGAGGACTGAATGTGCGAATTGTGCGGAGACGGACAGGGCTGGGCGTAGGGGCAAGTACGGCTGAATGTCGGTTGGAGCCAGCCGAGCCGGAGCCGGCGATCCGGGCGGTGCCGGCGGCCGACCCGGGGCCCGGCCCGGCACGACCACGGGGGCTGCGGCGGGCGACCCGACCACATGGAGGCACACGAGGTGGTTGCGTGGGAGTTGCAGCCGCGTTCTAATCCGGTAGCGGCCCTCGCCCCCACGCCCAGGAGCGCCCATGCCCCCGCCCGCCGTCCACCCCGCCGCGGTCGTCCTCGCCGCGGCCGTCGCAGTCCTCACCGCCACGGCGCAGCCGCCGGTCCTGGCCCCATCACCGCCGATTCCGGCCGACGCCGTCAAGGCGCTCGACCGGATGACCGCCGCGAGTAAGTACCCCCTCAAGCACGACGCGAAGAAGGCCGAGCAGGTCCGGCAGCACCGCATCGCCTGGTACACGGCCGGCGGGATCGACGTGTACGAGAAGACCGCCAACCCCAATAACGTGTGGCACCTCCAGGCCCGCGCGGCACTCGCCACGTACCCCCGTGTTCGCACCCAGATCGAACTCTCCACCCAGCCCGACGCGATCCTCGACTCGATCGTCCAGAAGCAGGTCCAGGCCGCGGCCGCCGCCGGCTCCACCGACCCCCTGATCCGCTTCCTGGCCGAGTGGCCGAAGCTGCAGCACGGGACGCCCGACCCCAAGCTCGTCCCCAGGTTCGGGGAGACGGTCGACGCCCTGTGCCGGAGCGAGTACGGCGACGTGTACAAGATGACCGCCGCGTACAACTGGCTCAACGTCGTGCAGCGCGTGCCGGACGGCGACCCCCTGGTGAAGACGGAGAAGGCCGCGGCCGACCGGTTCTGGGGGCTGTTCGAGCGGGTGGCCGCCGACCCGCACCCGTCGGCGGGTCACGCCGTCATCGCACTGGCGAAGCTGCACGAGGGGCTCGGGGCGGAGAAACTCGGCCGGACCCGGCGGCAGAACTACGAGCAGGTGGCCGCCCGGCTGAAGAAGGCACCGGTGGCGGTCCCGCTGGCGGTCGAGGGCGGGATGTTGATCCGCGAGGGGTGGGACGCCCGGGGCACGGGGCCGGCGGCGACCGTGACCCCCGAGGGAGCGCAGACGTTCGTGGAGCGGTTGAGGGCCGCCCGCACGGCGCTCGAGGCTGCGTGGGAAGCCGACCCGACGCGGCCGGAGGCACCGACGCTGATGCTCATGGTCTGCCGGGGGCTCGGGCTGGAGCGTGAGGTGTTGGAGGAGTGGTTCGCGCGGGCGCTGGCGACCAACCCGCACAATCGGGAGGCGGTGCAGAGCAAGCTCGACACCCTCCACCCGAAATGGGGTGGGACGACGTCGGAGTATTTGGGGTTCGCATGGGCGGTGGCGAAGTCCCCGAACATCGAGGGCCAGTTCCCGCTGGCGGCGGTGGCCAGCCACTTCGGGAACGCGCCGGTGATGGGGCCGAGGTACGAGCGGACCGCGGAGCAGGTGGTGAAGTACTACGCCCAGCCGACCGTGTGGGCGACCGTGCAGACGGCGATGGACCGGCAGCTGCAGGCGAGCCCGAAGAACGTGTTCCTCCGGACCGTGTACGCGCGGGTGGCCGGGGCGGCGAAGCGGTACGACATCGCGCACGCCCAGTTCCAGGCGCTGGGGGGCGAGTTCTACCCCACGTACTTCGCCAACCGGGAGGAGTTCGACCGGTGGGCGGGTGAGGCGCGGCGGGCGGTCGAGATGAAGAAGTGAGCGGGAGCGGACGGCAGCTCCGCCGAGCGATCCGAGCGAGGTCACCTTCCCCCCGCACTCGTCCGCCGCGGCGGACGTGGTGCCGCGCGGCCCACCTCGCGAGCGAAGATGCTGCTCAACGCCAGCGGCGGTGCCGGCCTCGCCGGAGCCAGCGATCCGGGCGGTGCCGGCGGCCGACCCGGGGCACGGCCCGGCACAACCTCGAGGTGCTGCTGCGGCGGACGGGCGGTGAATCGAGGGAACCGTTTTTAACCCGCCCACTTGGCCGGACTGACGACCAACCCGATACCCTACCTGGTCGGGTATCGGGCCCAGGTTGCGACGCGAAGCGGACTGTTTCAGCCGCACGGCGACCAGCTCTTCCCGTTCGGTTGAAGTCACCACCTCCCGACGGTAGCGAACGGAGTGCATAGGTAGAAGTGCGATGTCGGGCATGGAGCCCGTACTTATGATGGCGTTGGGTTTGTCCTATGGGTCCGCTCGTCCACCACCAGCAGTCTCATGCGTGTCGAAGCCGCCGATATCGAACGTACCTTCGGTGGGGAGCCCGCCCGCTTCGAGGACTTCGTTCACGCGCTCATCCACGAGGAAGCGCGGGCGTGTGGGGTCCGCGCGAGCACGATCGACTGGGACCCCCGCACGAACGCCCGCGATGGCGGTCGGGATATCGTGATCCGTGAGGGCGACCCACGGGGGGCCGGGCACTTCATCCCAGGCCGGCCGTCGGTCTGGTCAGCGAAGTCGGGGGCGGACGGCGTCTCCTCGACCACCCTCCGACGGGAAATCCTGCCGCCTCCCCCGAAGGGGCGGGGGTGGCCGGACCACCCCAGCGTCCGCGCCGCCCTCGCGCGAGGCGACGTGTACATCTGGTGCGCCGCCCACCCGGCCGGTCACGGCGTCCGGGACGAGATGCGTGCCGAAGCGGACCGGATCGCCGCACGGCTGGGGGTCGCCACCGACCAGATCGAGTTCCGTTGGCAGGAACAACTGGCTGTGGCCGCGACTCGGCTCCCGAATGTGATTCCGGTCCACCTGCCGGAGACTTCGGCCCGCTGGGTGGGGGCTCTGTACCTGCACGAGTGGGAGCGCGAGGCGGGACTGACGAACGCGTGGGCCGACTTCGGCGGGCGCGCCGACCTCGTCTCCCGCGTGGCCTGTCACTTGCTCGGTCGGGAACTGCCCAACGTCCTGCACGTCGCCGGGCTCTCCGGGATCGGCAAAACCCGGGCCGTGTTCGAGGCCTGCCGCCGGGACGACCGACTGCGCGGGGTCTTCTACCTCACACGGCACGCGGACTTCACGCCCGGGCTCCGGCGGGCGGTCGAGGCGACGAGTGCCGTGTGCCTCGTAGTGGACGAGACGAGTTATGCCGAGTCCGAACAGCTCCGCGCGTGGTTCTCCGACTGCGTCGATCGGGTCCGCATCGTCACCATCGGCCCTGCGGCTCGGCGGCCCGGCCACTCCGCCCACCCGGACCTGATCGTGGTAGAGGAACCGCGGACGGAGGACGAGGTGCTGTCGGTCATCCGCGGGCCCGGGACCGGACTCACGGAGCCGGTCCTCCAGAGCATCGCTGCCCGGTCCGCCCACGACTTGCGGCTGGCCCTGCGGCTCGTAGAGGCCACCGTCCGCCGGCCGGACCTCCGCACCGTCCCGGTCGTCGATACCGAGGATGTCTGGGGCCGGCTGATGACACTGTTTCCGGCGGACATCCCCGACGCGGGCTGGTTCCGTCGCTGCTACGAGGCTCTGACGGTTGCGATCGATGTGGGATTCGGAGCCGAGTACCGGGGCGAGCTCCAGGCCATCGCCAACTACTTCGCCATCCCCGAGTCGGACCTCCTCGACTGCCTAAACGTGGCCGAGCGGTGCGGCCTCGGACTCCGGGCGGGCCGCTTTTTCGAGGCGACGCCGCACGCCCTGGCGGTCGGGCTGTTCCAGTCGCTCTTCCGCCGTCGCCTCCGGGACCGCCTGCGGGAGTTCATGGAGGCGCTTCCGGAGCGGCTCTTCCGCAGGTTTCAGGAGAGGTGCCAGGAGCTCCCCGACGACCTCCGCGAGGAGGTGGCCGACCCCGTCGGCCAGGTCTTTCTGAGCTGGCTACACGAGGGGGACGTAACGGCGCTGGCGGGCCGCGGGCCGTCTCGCGTCTTCCAGGCGTGGGCCGAGTTCGACTCGGCGCGGGGACTCGCGTGGCTCCGTCGGGCGGTCGAGATGGCTGCCCCGGACCAACTCCGTGGGCTCGACGGCGAGTCCGATGGGTCCGGTGGCTGGCGAGGGCGGCGGCAACTTGTCTGGCTGTGCCACAACCTCTCCGGATTCGCCGATCACTTCGCGGCGTGCGAGGCGATCTTGTACCGCCTTGCCCGATACGAAACCGAACCCGGGATCGGGAACAACGGTACCGCTGTCTGGCGGTCGCTGTTCTGGCCCGTGCTCACCCCCACGGAGTTGCCGTTTGAGCAACGGCTCCCCACCCTTCTCAGGCGTGTACGGGCGGTGTCGGCCGATGATCTGGGACTGGTGCTAGGCGCCGCATTCGCCACGATCGACCCGCCGCACCTGGGGCTCGGCCTGCCCCCGCGAATGGTCGGGGGTCGCGTGACCCCGCGGCCGTGGATGCCCGCGTCGCACGAGCAACTCCGGACGTACCGGGTAGACGCGGCACGTCAGGTGCTCGAGTCCGTCGCCGCGCTGCAGGAGCCGGTGCGGGATCTCGCCCGGCGGTGGATTGTCGATCACATCCCGCGCTTGGGATACGTGGGTGCCATCGACGCGGCCCGTGCCCTATTCCCCACGACCAGTCTTCCGCCAGACCTCCGACGCGAACTGGTGGTCAAGCTCGACCGGGCGGTCGGATTCCACCGGCGAGTCAACTCGGACGGCGAGGTACCCTCCCACCTCCCGCAGTTGGAGGCGTGGCGGGTCGAACTCGCCGTGGGTGACCTGGCGACCCGGGTCCAGGACCTGACCGCTCGCGGCTACCACGACCTCTGGATGGAGCACCAGTCCGACACACCGTACACGGCGCTGGCCGCCGAGGTTCTTGCGAGCCCGGAGGCGATCACCGGGTTGGGCGAGTGGCTCGGGTCCGATGCGGCCCAGGGGGCGGGACCGTTCGGGTTCACCGTCGGCCGGGGCGACACGGATAGTCGAATCGGCGGAGCCGTCCGCGGGTGGCTTCGGACGGACACGGCGCGTCCGTTCGTCCTCGGCTACCTGCACGGGGCCGCGGCCCGGACCGGGGAACTGCCGGACGACTGGTCGGCCGCGATCGATGCGGTCGTAGAGGGTCACCCCGCGCTCGCCGTCATGGCGAGTGTGACCGCGGACCGCAGCGCCCGCGGCCTCGACCGTATCCTCGGCGCCATCGGCCGCGTCCCCCCACCCGCGTCACGCCTTCTCAGGCAGCTCGCGTTCGGCGGGTGGAAGGAGCGGTTGGGCGCCGACGAGCAGGGGCGGGTCCTCGACTCGCTGCTGGAACTCCGCGAGACCGGCGACCAGACTGCGGTCGGCGTCGGGGTGGAACTGGTGGCGTACTGGTCTCTCGACCCCCCGTCGCTCGACCGGGGCCTCGTCCCGGTCGTCTCCCGCCTCGTCGCCCTCGCCCCGACCGAGGAGGTGACGCACGACGCGATGTACAACTGGCACCGGGTCCTGCGGCTCCTCGCCCGACACGAGCCTGTGTGGGTGGCGGAGGTCGTGATCGGTTTGCTCACGGGGTCGTCCCACCCGTGGCGGCACGACGACGGGAACGCGGAAGTGCTGGCCGCGGCCGCCCGGCTCGCCCCGCGGGGCGTGATGGACGCGGTCGGGGCGGCGGTTCTTGACCCCTCACGCCGGCCGATCTTCCTGATCGGTGTGTTCCACGGGCTGTTCGAGGCGGTCGGTGTGGCCGAGGTCCGCCGGTGGGTCGATGCCCACGGCCAGGACGCGCTCCGGTGGGTCGCCCGGCACTTGGACAGCCCGAGGGCCGACTCGACCGGGGGGGTCGTGATCCCGCCGGTGACGGAGTGGCTGTTCACCGAGCGGGAGCACGACCAGGAGGCATTCCTGGCGTTCCTGGCGGGCAGGCACTCCGGGGCGTTCTTCTCGCGGGGCGACCTGCTGGAGGTGACGAGGGCGGCGATGGCTCCGTTCGCCTCGCACCAGCTCCGGCGGGTCCGAGAGTGGGCAGAGTACGAGGTCCGGCACGCCCGGCAGCACCTCGAGTGGCTCCGGCGTGACGACGAGGAGGACGAGAGGTTGTGACGGCGGAGATAGGTCGGGTGCCTGCTGCCGACTTCAGTGTGGATGCCGTCTGGTCCGAGGCGCGAG
>DASPHQ010000466.1:0-6829 GCA_035629595.1 Urbifossiella sp.
GGCGACCAGGCTGCGGGCAGCGGGGTGAGCATCGCCCGGGTGTTCGTGACGTGACACACCGCCATGACCGCAGCCCCCGGGGAGCCGAAGCTCACCCGGGGGGTTTTCCCGTTACCAGCTAACCGCGCCTCCGGAACCAAGACTTGAGTATCTCGACCAGCGGCTCCCACTCCATCTTCCGGCCCAGCAGCTCGCGCTCCTTCGGTGTTGAGAGCCATAGCATCGACCAGCGCATCATCCGCGCTGGCCCGACTGAGATCGCGACGAGGGGCAGTGCCTGGAACGGGTTCTGGGCCGTGAGCAGCACCCAGAACGCTCCGCCGATGCACGCCAGGAACAGGAACGGCGGACACACGATGAAGAAGGGCCGATACCGGCGCTTCTCCGGACTGACCGGATTCGCCATCGGCTCTCCTGGGGTAAGGTTGCTGCCACGCCACCGGACCTTCCGGTGGCGGGAGTCTTGGCTTACCCGGCAGTGAGAGCGCGCAGGCTTTCCTCGACCTGCTTGATGGACTCCTTGGTGTTGTCGATCATTGTCTTGACGCGGTCAGCGACCTGCGCGAGAAGGGTGGGTAGCTTCGAGAAGCTTTCCAGCTTGAGGTCGCGGGGCGAGTCGCTCCACGCCTTGTGCTCGGTGTCGTCGCCGCGGTCATCCACTTCCACGATCGCGATTCGGTAACGGGGTCCGACGCGCCTGTACGCCAGGTACGTCCCTTCCGGATCTTCACCATCGCCGCGAAACTGCACGTAGGCCGGGACGCCGACGGAGCACTGTTCGTTCAGAAACTCCTCGACCTTCTGGACTACGTGGCCAGCGTGGTCGGTGAGTGCGTTGAGCTGCGACGCATTCGCCCGGATCGCGTCGATGGACGACTTCAGGGGATCGGGCTTCGGTGTTGGCGGGGTGCGGCGAGGCGGTGGTGGCGGAGGTGTGGACGGAGTGGGGCCAGTAGGCATAGAGCGCTACTCCCTGGTGGTGATACCGGCGGAATTACCAGACCGTTTAGGTCACACGCTGGACTCCATCGGCTCGGCTAGAGCACGATCTCATCCAACCGGGGTATGATCGCATGTCGGGCGTGGGATGTCAAGGCGCCGAGCCCCTGCGCGGCTCAATCTGCCAGAACGCTTTACTCCGTTTCGACTGTGTATTCCGACAGGCGAAGACGGATGTAGTCGTAGCACGTCGCCGAGTGAAAACGTACGGCCTGCTCGCCAGTGAGCCGGTCGCCGTACTTCTCGTAGAAGGCCCAGAAGGCTTGTTCCGTCGTCAAGCTAGTGATACTCGGCTTGATCGAGCCGATGAAGGCATTGACCCTGATCCTGAGATTCGGGTCGTCGGCGAAGAGAGCATCCTCGAACTTCTTCCGCCGCTCCCAGAACGTCGGGCTCACGGCCTGGGCCGCCGTTAGCCAGTAAAGGAGGAGAACCTGGAAGCCGGGGTTGCTCAGGGCGAGCGCGATCATGGGTTTGCCGGTCACATCAGTCAACCGATGCGTGCCCCCGTGGCCGACCGCGAGGTCGTAAACATGCTGGGCCGTGTCATCCGGCAGGCTGTAGGAGATGGGGATTTGCCACTTCACTGCACCCTCTTCGAGCCGCGCGATGACAGGCTGTATCATCTCGAACCGGGCCGGTGTGCGAACCAGTCGGAGGGCGACGACGATCTCCGAAACCCGCGCCCGTTTCGCTACCTGTGCGATCATTCGGGAATCAACCGGCAGACGGACCATTTTGGCCAGCACGGCAGGCGGCAGGAGGAGTTCCGAGCCGAGTTGATTCGCTTCTTTCTCCTCCGGACTGCGGGGGTCGTAGAGGTCGCTGCCCCTCCTCCCGACCACGTCGGACTGGGTGCCCAGGATCAGGTGCGCGACCTCGTGAGCGAGGGTGAAGCGCCGTCGCGTTTCGGGCGCGTCGTCTTTCAGGGTGATGAGCGCCCCGCCGCCCGGACGCCGCAAGCACCAGCCGTCGATGTTGATACGGCGCAAGCGAATCTCGGCCCCGAGCTGGGCGGCGATCGTCTCGGGGCCGTTCGGGAAGTGTTGCGCGGCAAGCTGGAGCGCCGCCAGCCGGTCCATCACAGGGGGATGACCTGGCAGCCCGGTGAGTCGATGCCCAGCACCTCGGTAAACTGGTCGAGCAGCTCACGCTTCGTCTGCGGGTCCATTTCTGCCAAATTGTCGGCGCGGAACTTGATCGCATCCGGGTACATCCGGAGCAAAGTGAGGAGCCGGGCGGTCAACGGATCGAGGTGATCCGTCCCCTCAAAAGCGGGGTGGGTAGGGCGCGGAAAGCCAGAATCCCGCCCCACAACGGGCGTTTCGTCTTCAGCGTGTGTTGCGGGTCGTTTCATAGCTGCACCAGCAGGTCAGCCAGCAAAGTCCCTGCCGTTTCGGGGTTTAGCTCCATCTCGATTATATCAGTCGGAACGTGCCGCGCCTCCTGAAAACCCAAGCGAGTGTACCACGCGACCGTCGGCGAGTCGTTATAAGCCTCCAGCGTCACCCGCCCGCCGAGCCCGGCGCGATAGCTGTGCAGACTTGCCAACTTGATTAGCCCGGTGCCGACTCCCCGGTAGCGCGGATTCGCGACGAGGCGATCCCGGTTCCGCGGGGCCGACGCAAGCCGCCAGCAATACACAGTCGGCTTCGACGGGTCCAGTGCGGACACGGCGCCCAGCTGGTAAAGGATCGCCCCTTGGCATTTCCCATCATCGGTCATGACCGCCCAAGCGTACCCGTTCCGACCGAACTGGCGGAGTTGGCCCGTGAGCCCGACCCACTTCCACCCAACGTCGCGCTCCGCCCGGCGGATGTCCTGTGGTACGGCGGCGACTTCGCTCCACCAAGTCAGGTCCATCTGCTCTTTGGCAATGTCGCGGGTAAGATCCTCGATCCTGGCACGTTGACTCGTGCCCCTCTGCCGATCCAGGAGCTCGATCTCGTCCGGCAGGGTGATGCCGTCTTTCAGCGAGGGCATGGGGCATTAACCGGACGGCGGGCATCGGCTGGCCGAGCCGATTATAGGGCGAGAAACCGGACCAGAAGGCTACTCACACGTACAGCCGCCCTTCCCCGCAATACCGGGGGTGCCGTGCAATGGCACTGTGATCCGCCGCCAACGCCTTCGCAGCCCCGACGGCCGCGACAACGGCATCAATCGCGCTCTCTGGGTTACGTATTATCACCCGCCGGATGCGGTCGTCGAAGTGAACCTCCCCGGCGAGAAGGAATCGCACCCCCCTGCCCTGTAGCCATTCTGTAGCCGTTTCTTCGCCAAACCCCGCCAAACACCGCCCCGCGATGCCTAACCGTGCCCGATCGAACGCGCTCGCAACCTGCTTGCGGGACGCGGTTTATGCACGTTTTCCCGGTAAGACTAGGGAATGCCCAAATATCGGTACAAGTGACTCTGACTCAGTTAGTCTAGGTTCGAATCCTAGATCCCCAACTCGGTGGGGCAAGGCCCGCGGCGAGGTGACTCGCCGCGGGCCTTCCGCTTTTGATGCCCCCGAACCCCGTCCACGGCCGGCTCCTCCATTCCGCCACCGACCCGGAGGCCGCCTTGCGCACCCTCGCCAGCATCCAGACCGTCAACGCCGTCGAACCGATCCCGAACGCCGACGCCATCGAGCGCGTCCGCGTCTTGGGATGGTGGGTCGTGGGCAAGAAGGGCGAGTACCGGCCCGGCGACCGCGTCGTATACTGCGAGATCGACTCGCTGCTGCCGGAGCGGCCGGAGTTCGAGTTCCTCCGCGCCGGCAGCTTCAAACCCGCGCAGACCGACCCGGTGACGGGCGAGACGACGCCGGCCGGGTTCCGCATCAAGACCGTCCGTCTCCGCGGGCAGGTGTCGCAGGGGATTTGCTTCCCGCTGTCGATTCTGCCGGCCGACGCGCCGACCGCCGAGGGGGCCGACGTGACGGCCGTGCTAGGGGTGTGGAAGTGGGAACCGCCGGCGCCGGCCGGGTTCGCGGGCCGGGTGAAGGGGCCGTTCCCCGGCTTCCTGCCAAAGACGGACGAGACGCGCGTGCAGGTGCTCGAAGCGCTGTTGGAGCGACACCGCGGGCGGACGTTCGTCGTCACCGAGAAGCTCGACGGCACGTCGTTCACCGCCTTCCTCCGCGGCGGCGAATTCGGCGTGTGCAGCCGCAACCTCTGGCTCGAGGAGACGGACGAGTCGAACGGCCTGGTCCGTGTGGCGCGGACACTGAAGTTGGAGGAGCGGTTGCGGCAGATGCGCGACCGGCTCGGGGCGGACGTGGCCGTTCAGGCCGAGGTGATCGGCCCCGGCGTGCAGAAGAACAAGTACGGCCTGAAGGAGATTGGCCTGCGCGTGTTCAGCGTCCTCGACCTGGACGCCGGTCGGCTGGTTGACCACGCCGCGGTGCTGAAACTGCTTTCCGCGGTCGGCCTCCCTCCGGTGCCGCAGCTCGGCACGCTCGTGCTCGGCCACACCGTCGACCAGCTCGTCGCGTTCGCGGAGGGGACGAGCGTGTTGAACCCGGTCGTGCAGCGGGAGGGGGTCGTGCTGCGGCCGCCGGCCGAGGAGTACGACCCGGACCTCGGCGGCCGGCTCAGCTTCAAGGTCATCAACCCGAAGTTCCTCCTCAAGTTCGACGAGTGAGCCAGCGCCGGCTGGGGAGCACACGAGCTCCCCACCGGTGTTAACGGATGTGAACACGTTTGCGCGCCCGACACGTCGAAGTGCCGAGCTTTCCGACGCTTTTTCTTGCACGCGACCGGATCCTGATCTAGCTTCCCGGCCCGCGTAGTGCGTATCCTGACGGCAGTCACCCGTCCGGGGAGCGACCGCACGATGGACCGCCGCACGTTCCTCAAGTCCGCCGTCGCCGCCGGGGTGGTCGGCCCACTGGCGGGCGCCAGCTACGGCCTCTACGAGGCCGGCGCGGTCGTCGTGGAACGACCCGAGGTGGTCGTGCCCCGGCTGCCCGCAGCGTTCGACGGGCTGCGGGTCGCGTTCCTCGCCGACATCCACCACGGCCCCTACGTCGATCTGGATCACGTCGCCGCGATCGTCCGCACCACGCTGGCGCTGCAACCGGACGCGGTGATTCTCGGCGGCGACTACTCGACCGCGGAGGCGCGGTACATCGGCCCGTGCTTCGAGGTGCTGACCGGGTTGAAGGCGCCGCTCGGGGTGTACGGCGTACTCGGCAACCACGACTACTGGCACGGCATCGCCGAGTCGCACGACGGCTTCCGGGCGTCGCGAATCATGGAACTGACAAACGCCGGCGTGTGGCTCGAGCGCGGCAGCCACCGCCTCCGCCTCGCCGGCGTGGACGACCTGTGGTGCGGCAAGACGCACGTCGAGTCGGCCCTCGGCGACGCCGGCGCGGACGACGCCTGTGTGGTGGTGAGCCACAACCCCGACTTCGCGGAGAAGCTGCGCGACCCCCGAGTCGGGCTCGTGCTGAGCGGCCACACCCACGGCGGGCAGCTGTACGTGCCGGGGTTCGGCGCCCCGATCGTGCCGAGCCGTTACGGGCAGAAGTACCTGAAGGGGCTGGTGCAGGCGCCCGCCACGCAGGTGTACGTGTCGCGCGGGCTCGGCACCGTCGCGGCGCCGATGCGATTCCGCAGCCCGCCGGAACTGACCGTCCTCACGCTGCGGTCTGCGTAGCCGCTACGCCGTCCACGTCTCACCGGTCTGACGATGCGTGACGACCACGAGCGGGCGGGGGGCGGCAATTCTGAGCTGGAATGACAGCGGGAGTACGCCGCTCTCCAACACCACTGGGTTCGCCGTTTCCGACCGACACACCGATTGCAGCACTCCGCCGGCAAGTTGGAACAGTTCCAGACTCCACGGGTCGCGGTCGATCACCAGCACCTCGCGCGATCGGACCCGGGCGTAGAAGTCGTTCTTCAGTCTCGGGTCCTCGCCGGGACTGGTAATCTCGACCAGGAAGTCCGGCCCGCCGACCCAATGGTTGCCGTGGTTCACGGCCGGGTTGCCGGTCAGGTACACCACCACGTCGGGTCCGCGGTAGTTCGACTTCCAGTCGGGGTGCCGGTCGGTCACGTTCACACCGGCCCGTACCTTCCCGAGCCCCGGTACGCCGATCACCGTCAGCAGCGGCAGCAGGAGGTTCGCCTGAATCTCCTGGTGCTCGTCGTTCGGGAGCGATGGCATGACGAGCACCCCGTCCCAGACCTCGTTCCACTTGTCGCCGTCCTCGCGCTCGCGGACCGCCCGCAGTTCCATGCCCCAAACGGGGTCGGTGATCAGGACGCTCACGGGCGGCCTCCCTTCGGCGCGGGGTCGCGCAGGCTGCTCAGGAATTCCACCAGGTCGCGCAGTTCCCGGCGGGTCAGCTTCGGGTGGAGGTCGTCCGGCATCGCGGACGGGCCGGTCCGCCGCGCCTCGATCTCGTCCGCGGGAATCACCAGCTCGCGGTTCTCGGGCGTGACGAGGCGGAGGTGCTGCTTCGTGTCCTCCTTCACGACGCCGGTCACGACGCGGCCGTCGGCGAGCGTCACGACCGCGGTCTCGAACCCCTTGGCGATCTGGGCCGACGGCAGGACGACGGCTTCGAGCAGGTAGCGGCGGTCCTTGCCGGGCTGGGCGGCGATGCCGTTCAGCGCCGGGCCGACCTCACCGCCCTGGCCGTCGAGCTGGTGGCAGCGCTGGCAGTACACGGCGTTGTTGTTGAGGAACACGCTCCGCCCGCGGGCCGCGTCGCCGCCGGCCAGAGTCTCGGCCCAGGGGGCGAGCTTGTCGGCCGACTTGGCGGCCGCCGCGCGGTAGGCCGCGGCGTCCTGCTTCAGCGCGGCGTGGAGCTTGGCCTTCCCCTTCGCCC
>DASPHQ010000467.1:0-2762 GCA_035629595.1 Urbifossiella sp.
GCCGACCCCGAAGGAGTGGGACGGTGACCCGTACCGCCACGCCCGCCGCGTCATGCGGAGCTACGACCAGATGTTCCGGGCGGACGGCTCCCCCGTCTCCCAGGCGTGCCGCCAAGTACTCAGCCTTGTCGGCCTGTTCGACCGCCCGCCCCCGCCGAACCTGGTCGCCGTCCTGCGCGCCGCCGCGATCCCCGGGCTCACTGACCGACTGGCGTCCGACGACTCGTTCGACGACGCGGTGGGGGAGTTGCGGAAGCTCCGCATCCTGTCCGGCGGGTCGGCCGGCCGGGCCGCCCCGCTCGACGCCCACCCTCTCGTCCGCGAGCACTTCGGGACGGGCCTGCGCGAGGACCGGGCGGCCTGGCGGGTCGCCAACTCGCTCCTGTTCGACCGCCTCCGCGGCCTCCCCGCCGCCGACCAGCCCGACACCCTCAAGGGCCTGGAGCCGCTGTTCCAGGCCGTGCCCCATGGGTGCAAGGCGGGCCGGTTCCGCGAGGCTTACCAGGTGTACACCCACCGGATCATGCGGGACGCCCAGCGGTACGCCGCCGAGGAGCTCGGCGCGCTCGGGCCGCTCGTGTCGCTCCTGTCTCACTTCTTCGAGGACGGCCACTGGGGGGCGCGTGTCGGGCCCGCGGCGGACCGGGACGCGTACGACGACGAGCAGTTCCTCACCCTCTTGATGGAGTCGGGGGAATTCCTGACCGCCACCCGCGGGTACGCCGCGCCGGCCGTCCGGGCGTGCTACGCGCCGGCCCTGGAGATGTGCCGCGCGAAGCAGCCCCCAGACGCCCGGCTGACCCAGGCTCAGTACGGCCTGTGGCGGTACTACCTCGTCCACGACGACCTGAGGGACGCGCGCGAGCTGGCCGAGACGATCCTCGCCGCGGCCGAGGCCGAGGGGGCCGGCCCGGAGGTCACGCTCGCCGCCCACCGGGCGGTGTGCAGCACCGCGTTCTACCTCGGGGACTTCGCCCGGGCGGTCGAGCACGGGGACCTGGGGGTGGAGGCGTTCGCGTCGATCACCGCCCCCGTCCCGGCCCTCTACCAGGAGATGTACATCACCTGCCTCTCGTACGGGGCACTGGCCCTCTGGATGCGCGGGGAGGCCACTCGGGCCGTGGTCCGGAGTTGGGTGTCGATCCAGGCGGCCGACCAGGAGCCGTCCGCGCACGGCAAGGCGATCTCCCGGTTCTTCGACGCCCTCCTCGCACTGTTCCGGCAGGACTACAAGCGGGTCGACGAGGTGTCGCGCGAGCTCACGACGGTGTCCGCCGCTCACGGCCTCTCCCTCTGGCTCGCGGCCGGCGTCATCACCCAGGGGAAGGCGACGTTCGAGCTGTCCAACCGGGACGACGGGCTCGACGACATGTACCGAGGGGTCGAGGACTGGCAGCACACCGGCGCTCTACTCGTGTTGCCGTTCTGGGAGTGGCTGCTGGCGGACTCCCTGGCGACTTGTGGGCGACGGAACGAGGCGGCCGAACTCGCCGCCCGTGCGGTCGAGCGGGTCGACACCAGTGGGGAGCGATGGTGGTTGCCGGAGTTGGAAGAGATCCAGCAGCGCCTCGCTCGGGGCGACCACGGATAGACAACGGAGCGGTTGAGGCGGAATCCGTCGAACAATAGCGGAACAAATGGCTGCCCGCGGCGGCCAAAATCGGCCTACTGCTGCCGATTACTGCCTGATCGGCGATAAAACTCAAGTCGGGCAATAGCAGCGGTATGCGGTGGAAACGCAGTGAATTGTGGAGATGCCACGAAAACGCGCTTACAGTTTTTGATTCTCTGTGTGGGGGTTCGAATCCCGTACTTGTTTAGCGCGCCCCCTGGCGAACCGGGGGGCTGATCGCCAGCCAATTTCCTACCCTGCCGGCATGGACGAGCCCGCGTGTCCCGGCAGCCGGGAACTCCTCCGTCGTGTCGCCGCACTCGAAACCCGGGTCGCGGACCTGACCCGGAAGCTCGACGACGCTCTCCGCGCGTGCAAACGGCAGGCCGCCCCGTCCCGCGAAGGCCCGCCCAAGCCGGATCCGAAAACCCCCGGTCGCAAGTCGGGCGACGCCCACGGTGCCCACGCCCACCGGCCGCCACCCCCACCCGACCAGATCGCCGAGTGCCATGACGCCTCCCTCCCTGACACCTGCCCGCACTGCCGGGGTCGGCTCGTCGAGACCGGCACCGCCGACCAGTTCCAGACCGACATCCCGCGCCGACCGCTCGTGCGGAAGTTCCGCGTCCACGTCGGCCACTGCGAGGCGTGCGGCAAGCGGACCCAGGGCCGGCACCCGCTCCAGACGTCCGACGCCCTCGGCGCGGCCGCCAGCCAGGTCGGCCCCGACGCCCAGGCCGCGGCCACAACCTTGCGGACGCAGATGGGACTGTAGCACGGCAAGGTGGCGACCGTCTTCGACGCCCTGTTCGGCATCACCCTGACCCGCGGGGCCAGCGCCCAGATCAACCTGCGGGCGGCGACCCGACTCGAACCGGACTACCACCTCATCCTCGGCGAGGTGCGGGCGTCCGGGCAGGTCGCGACGGACGAGACGGGGTGGCGGATCGGAGGGCACCCGGCCTGGCTCCACGCGTGGGTCGGTGACCGGGCCACCGCGTACGCCATCGACTCCCACCGCAGTGCCGACGCCCTGGCAGCGGGTGATCGGGCGGGACTGGGCGGGCGTCCTGAGCCACGACGGGTTCGCCTCGTACGAGCGATTCGAGGCGGCGATCCACCAGCAGTGCGTGGCCCACGTGCTCCGCCG
>DASPHQ010000468.1:0-3906 GCA_035629595.1 Urbifossiella sp.
GGTTGCACCTTGCAACTTACTCGTCGACTCGCGGGAGGGGCCATGAGGCGCACGCGTTTCGCGACGGACGAGTGCCCGGTCGCGCGCTCGGTGGAGGCGGTCGGGGACTGGTGGTCGCTCCTGATCGTCCGGGACGCGTTCGCCGGGAAGGGGCGGTTCGGGGAGTTCCAGACGTCGCTGGGGGTGGCGAAGAACATCCTCACCGTGCGGCTCAGGAAGCTGGTCGCCGACGGGGTGCTGGAGCTCGTGCCCGCGTCCGACGACAGCGCCTTCAAGGAGTACGCGCTGACCGGGCGGGGGCGCGGGCTGCTCCCGGTCATCGTGGCGCTGGGCCAGTGGGGCTGCACCAGTTCGCCGTTCAAGCCGGTGGACCGGAAGACGGGGAAGCGGGTGAGGCTGGAGTTCCGCTCCGAGGGCGGCCGCAAACTCACTCCCGACGACGTGCAACTGGTTCCCGCGTCAGGGACGTGACCTGACGCGAGCCGCGGCGCTCCGACACCCCGCGGGCGGTGTGACGGCCGCCCGCAACGTCCCTGACCGTCGGAGGAGCAGCCGGGGGGTGTCATCAGTGGAGCCCCAGGAGCGTGTTCGAGGGCGACGAAGAAGGAGTTCCAGCACGCGGAGCGGCGTCCGCGGTCAGGCCACCGCCGCCGGCGCCCGCGCCGGGCGCCACCCGAAGAGGGCCCCGGCCTTGATCGTCGCCGCGACGGCGGCCGGCACCATGCCCTCCCACGACGGGTCCCCCCGCTGGAGTCGGGCCAGGACGTCGTGCGTGGTGATCGACAGGAGTGACTCGTCGTACCCGCGGATCGGTACGACGCGCCCGAGGTCGAGCAGCAGGTCGCGGAGGTGGTGCCAGGGGGCCGGCACCGGAACGTCCGCCGCCGTCTGGACCCGTCCGGTGGCCTCGTCCCGGTCGGGGTAGGCGTACACCGTCACGGACCGCCGGAACAGCCACCCGATCGACTCGAGCGCGCCGCCCGGCAGGGCGGGGTGGGACGCCTCGTCCACGAGTTGCCCGAGGGCGGGGAGCACGACCGCGATCCCGACCGACGCGTCGGTGGACCGGGCCAGGTACTCGGCCAGCTCGTGGAACGGGTCGAACCGCGACACGAGCACGTCGAACCCGAGGGCTCCCAGGATGTCCGCCCGGGCGAGGAAGTCCGCGTGGCCGACGGCCGGCTGCGCGTCGATGCTGCGCAGGGTCATCTCGGCCAACACGACGGGCCGGCCGCCGCGGACGCCCGGCACGTCGAGGAACTGGTCCAGGGCCCGGTCGAGCAGGTCGACGGTGAGCCGCGTGACCGGCCGGAAGGTGCACCGCTCGACCAGAACCGGCCGCTTGTGGAGCACCTCCGACGGCTGCACGACTTCGCCGGCCGCCGTGAACAGGGCCGCGTCGGTCAGCCCCTGCCCCACCAGTTGCAGGCTCAGGAGCCGGTTGTCCACGGCCGGGAAGGCCGGCCCCGAGAGCTTGATCATGTCGACCTCGACCCGCGCCCGGGACAGGTCGTCGGCCAGCGCGGCGATCAGGTCCGCCGGGAGGTCCCGCCGGAGGAAGGCGGCGTGGATCAGGTTGACCCCGAGCACGCCCAGCGCCTCCTGCTGGCCGGCGGGGGTCGGGTCGAGCAGGTGGGCGTGGACGACGACCTCGGACGGCTCCTCGTGCGGGCGGGCCTGGAACCGGACGCCGAGCCAGCCGCGGCCCGGCCCGGGGTTCCGGTGGCCGCCGGTCGCCACCGTGTCGGCGAAGGCGAAGAACCGCTTGGCGCCGCCGCGGGCGGGCCCGAGCAGGTCGCGCAGCTGGGCGAACTCGTGGGCGAGCATGGCCTCCAGCCGCTGGCGGCTGACGTACCGCTCGGCGGCCCCGTAGTGGGCGTCGCTGACCGCCATGTCGTACGCCGAGACGGTCTTCGCCACCGTCCCGGCGGCGCCGCCGACCGCGAAGAACCACCGGGCGACTTCCTGGCCGCCGCCGATCTCGGCGAGCGTGCCGTACGTCGTCCCGTCGAGGTTGAGCGCCAGAGCCTTCTGCCGCGTGCCGAGGGAACCGTTCGCGGCCATGACCGCCTCCTGTTCGGGCGCCGGGCCTTCAGCCCGGTCGGGTGGGCACTCGAGTCGCCTCCGGGATGCCGGGGCGCGGGGTCAGCCGACGGGGGCGAGGGTCCGCCGGGCCGCCAGCGCCTCCCCGGCCGTCCCCAGCGCGGCCCCGAGGAGTACGACGTCCTTGAGCACGAACTGCCCGGGCATCGCCGACAGGGCCGGGAACCCGCCCAGGGTCGGCTCCCACACGCCGGGCGTGGTGACCAGGAACGTCAAGGTGGTCGCGAACATCCCGGCCGCCAGCCCGCTGCCAGCCGCCGAGACGGTCGGCCAGAGCGGCCGGAGGGCGATGAGGAGCCCGACGGCGATCTCGACCACCCCCAGCAGCGCCGAGAACCCGGTGACGCTCGTGACGCCGTACGCCCAGCCCATGAGTGGGCTGTTCGCCACCAGCGGCCGGATCCCCTCGGCCTCGTAGGCGGTGAACTTCATCCCGCCGATCCACAGCAGGACGACCACCAGGCCGTACCGGGTGACGTGCGCGCCGGCCGCCCGCAGCCGGTCACCCAGGTGCTCCCAGCCGAAGCCACTCCCCGCGATGGGCGAGGAAGGTGTGACCCCCGGGCGGCCGTTGGCGCGGCGGTCCGCGTCATCGCTGCCCCCGGCCGTGTGTGTCTTCGCGGTGTAAAGCCCCTCGTCAATCGCGGCCATGTCAGCCTCCCGTTCTGGGCGCCGGGTGTTCACCCGGCCAGTCGCGAAGTGCAACTGACAGGGCGTACCGGAGTCATAGTTTCGTGTTTCGACCAAACTGATGATTCGCGGACGGGCCACACCGCACGGGGTTTCCGGCGGACGGCTGGCGGTGAGGGACCGACCGCGTGACGAACGGTCAGGCACGGTTCCGGGACGTACTCAGGGCGGGAGCCGGGTCGGCGGCGACGGCCCGCGGCTCCCTGCGGCCGAGCCAGTCGTCGAATCGCGTCGGCCCGAGGCGCGCGCTGTCGGCGGGGTTCAGGCCGCGGCCGTCAAGCGCCGCGCCGAAGTAGCGAGCGAGCGGGTCGGCAATCACCGTCCGCTCGTCACCGCTCGCGGCCAGGAAGCGCCTCACGAACTCGGCGATGGGCAGGGTCTCGGGGCCCGCCAACTCGATGATCCCGTTCACCGGTGCTCCCACGACAACGTCGGCCAGGGCGGCGGCCACGTCGTCCGCGGCCAGGGGCTGCATGGGCGCCGTCGGAAGGCGGACCGTGTCGCCGCCGGCGGGCGGCCCGGCAATGCCGCCGAGGAACTCGAAAAACTGCGTGGCCCGGACGACCGTGTAGGGCACCCCGCCGGCCGCGATCAGCCGCTCCTGGGCGAGCTTGGCCCGCAGGTACCCGCTGTCCGGGATGCGGTCGGACCCGACCACCGACAGGGCGACGTGGTGCCGCACGCCGGCGTTACGTTCTGCGGCGAGCAGGTTGCAGGTGGACGTCTCGAAGAACGCCAGCACCGCGGCGTCCTCCCACGACGGGGCGTTCGTCACGTCCACGACGACGTCCGCGCCCGCCAGGGCGTCGGCCAACCCTTCCCCCGTGAGGGCGTTCACGCCCGACGAGGGCGACGCGGGCACGGCCTCATGACCCGGCCTGCGGAGGAGGGACACGAGTTTCTTCCCGATGAGCCCGCTGCCGCCGATCACGACGATCTTCATGGCGAATCTCCTTGGTGATAGACCCGGTTCGACCTCTGCGACCGTGTCACTTCTTCGACTCCGGGACGGCGACCTGCCTGGCGTCCCGCGGGTGGAGCACGACCGCGACGAGGCGGGTCCTCGCCTTGCCCGGGTTCTTCGAGACGCGGTGCAGCGACCCGCCCGGCTCG
>DASPHQ010000469.1:0-3205 GCA_035629595.1 Urbifossiella sp.
GGTCGAGTCTTCGAGACCTGACAGCGGCGCCAACTGCGATTGATGGTAGCCTTCCTTCGCTCCGCACTCGTCCACCGCGCCGCTGTCAGGTCTCGAAGACTCGACCCGACCTACGAAGGCCGGTCACTTCGTCGTCCACGCCGGCGGCGGGGTGATGTCGTCGGCCGGGCGCTTGCCGGCGTCGGCGCGGCCGCTGCCGGTCAGCCGCGAAATCACCCGCACCGTCATGTCGGCGTCGCACGTCAGCTGGCAGCTCAGCCGTACGCCGGTCAGCCCCTTCGCGGCCAGCACCGCCTTCTCGGCCTCCGTCATCCGCTCCGGCTCGCCCGCCACGAATTCGACCCGGCAGGTGGTGCAGCGGGCGTTGCCGCCGCAGGCGTGGAGCTGGTCCGCCCCGGCCTCGTCGGTCAGGGCCAGCACCAGCCGCTTGCCGGCCGGCACGTCCACGGGGGCGGTTCCTTCGACGGTCAGCTTCGGCATGGCGAACCTCCGGGCGACGGGGACATGATAGGCGCGGCGAGCAAACCGCGGACCGCGGCACGCCCGTTGCCCTTCCCACCCGCGGAGGTGGGCGATGGTTGCGACGGTTCGAGCAGCGGCGCGGTTGTGCCACGTCGGCGACGGCGGCCCCGGCATCCGCCGGGAGCGCGTCCGCGGCGGCTTCCGCTACGTGGACGCGCGCGGCCGGCGCGTCACCGACGCGGACACGCTCGCGCGCATCCGGGCGCTGGCGATCCCGCCGGCGTGGGAGGGCGTGTGGGTCTGCCC
Source organism: Urbifossiella sp. (assembly GCA_035629595.1). Lineage (GTDB taxonomy): Bacteria > Planctomycetota > Planctomycetia > Gemmatales > Gemmataceae > Urbifossiella. Next base: position 769 of record DASPHQ010000469.1, read on the forward strand.
GAAGGCGAACGGCCACATCCAGGCGACCGGCCGCGACGCCCGCGGGCGGAAGCAGTACCGCTACCACGCCGACTGGACGGCCCGCCGCGGCGGCGAGAAGTTCGGCCGGATGGCGAGCTTCGGCCGGGCGCTGGAGCGCGTGCGGGAGCGGGTCGAAGCCGACCTGTTGCTCCCGGGCCTGCCGCGGGAGAAGGTGTTGGCGACGGTGGTGCGGCTCCTCGACCAGACGCACCTCCGCGTCGGCAACGCCGAGTACCGCCGCGACAACGGCTCGTTCGGCCTCAGCACGCTGCTCGACCGGCACGTGTCGTTCGCGCCCGGGGAACTGCGGCTCCGCTTCCGCGGCAAGAGCGGCGTGTGGCACGAGCGGGCGGTGAGCGACCCGCGGCTCTCCCGCATCGTCCGTGCGTGCCGAGACATCCCGGGTCAGCACCTGTTCCAGTACCGCGACGAGAACGGCGTCGCCCGGCCGGTCGGCTCGGCGGACGTGAACGCGTACATCCGCGCGGCCGCCGGCGGGGAGTACACGGCGAAGGACTTTCGCACCTGGGCCGGCACCACGATGGCCGCGGCGCGGCTGGCGGAGCTTCCGGCCCCGGAGTCGAAGACGGCGGGTGAGCGGGCGGTGGTGGGTGTCATCAAGGAGGTGGCGGCGGCGCTGGGCAACACGCCCGCGGTGTGCCGCAAGAGCTACGTCCACCCGAAGGTGATCGCCGCCTACCTGGACGGCTCGCTGGCCGCGACCCGCCGCGCGGACGAGGCGCGGCTGCTGAAGCTGCTGGGGGGTTAAGCGCAGGTTCGTGGGGCCGGTTTCCTACCGGCTCCTTCGGTGTGCCGGCGAGTAGCACAGGTATCGGTCCTGCGTAAGATGTCCCGCCGCGACCGCCGCCTCGATCCACGTCTTAGCCTCGGCGTGTTCGGGGCACGGCTCGTCGCACGGGTTCAGACGGGCGAAGTTCCAGAGTCGCCACACGTCGAACCCGTCCGCCTCGCCGAACTCGCCCCAGTCGAAGTCGATCGTCAGCCCGCCGAAACTCAACTCGATTCCGTACCCGTGCGAATACACTTCGACGCCGTTGATCCATCGCACGTTGTACAACCCGGTCTCGCCGCAGATGGTGACCCACTCCTCCGGGCTATGCGGCAACCGCACGCCAAGGGTCGGGTTGAGTACGTCAACGATGAAGGCCACGCCCCGGTCCTGGGCCTTGCGGAACCGCTCGATTAACGCAACGAGAGGTGGATGCACACTCGGACGCCTTCCGGCACATGAACGAGGCAGGTTCTACGCGGCCGGCTGCACCTTCTGCTCGACGCACGTCCGGGTGTACGCCGCTTCCAGTTCCACGGGTAGGCAGAGCCCGTCACGCAGCCACAGCGGCAGCGTCGGCAGCGCTCGGCCGACGGCGACCGGCTCGCGCCACACTTCTAGCGTCGCACCGCCGTCCTGACCAACGGGACGATACGCCGCGGTAAGCAGCCCCGGTTCCGCGGGCACGCTCGTACCCAGCCGGTTCAGCAGGGCGGCGTGCAGGTCGGCGAGATGGTGTGGCACCACGTCCACCAGAACGAGTCCGACCCAAGCTTGGAGGTAGGCGCAGCACTTCGTCACCAATGACTCTCGTTTGCCCGGTGTGTACTTGTTCCCGGTGCACACGAGTACGATCGCGCCGGCCAGTTCCGGGCCGGCAGTCCGACGATACACGCCGACCTCCGCGACCGACTCTGTCGCCTCAATCGGCAGATCGTGCGTCGGTGGCGTAGGAGTCCAGCCGCCAAGCGCGGTGAACGTGCCGGGCTCATAGGAGCCTGCTTCGTCGAGCGGGATAGCGAATTGGACGTTCGGTTCCGCGAAGTAGCCGTCCGGGAGCAGCGCGTTTAGCGCGAACGACAGGTCCGTCGCCCAGGACTCGACAAAGTATTCCCAGCGCAACAACAGCGGTCGGTGAGAGTGGTCGAGCAGCGGCATCGGCACCTCGGGGTGAGTCGCCGCCGTTGAGCATACTGCGGTGAGTCGCGATACCGCCAGTCATCCCCGCCCGGCTCCGACGTCATCCGGTTCCACTCGCTTCGGGACCGGGCGGAAGAGTTGACGGATCGAGTACGCCGAACACACGACCGCGAGGAGCGGTTTCCAGGCGTTCCCGACCTTGAAATCCCCGATCGAGGCGAGCCACCCGAACAGCGACAAGAACCCGACCCCGATCAACAGGACACCGAGGTAGACAACGGCCATGCCGTGGGCACGCATGACGGTCCGGCAGTCCCGACACTCGTACCCCGGGTGCGGGCTGATCTGACAAAGCGTCTTGAAACGGCGGCCGGGGTTAGGGTACGACCGCCGGCATGACACGGAAGCCCTACGACACGGACCTGACCGACGCCCAGTGGGCGGCCCTGGAGCCGCTCCTCCCGAAGCCGAAGTCCGGCACCCCCA
>DASPHQ010000470.1:0-5848 GCA_035629595.1 Urbifossiella sp.
AGACCGGGCCGAGCCCGGCCGCGGCGAGGAAGGCGAACCGCTTGTACTCGCGGACGACGCGGTCGGCGTAGTGGGGGCTCCAGCCGTGCTCCCGGGCGAGCCGGGCGGAGAAGGGGAGGGCGGGGGCGGTCGGGCCGTCGACGTCGAAGGCTTCGACCCGGGCGAGGAGCGCGGCGCGGTCGGGCGTCATGGGGCACCGTGGGGTAGGGGATCGTCTCTACAGGGTACTTCGCCCGCAGCCCGGAGTCGTGGGTGAAGATCGGGTGAAGCTGTGGGTTGTTTCAAGGCTCCGCGCGGGCTGGTATGCTGGTCCGGGTGGAAAGCCCGGGGACGGCCGTCCCCGGGCTTTGCGTCACACCCTCCATAAACCTTCACCGACGACCCCCACCATGCCCACCATCATCGCCACCTGGCCGTTCGGCAGGCTTGCCGTCGACACGGGCCTCGCCCGGCTCCTCAAGGGCGAACCGGCCCTCGACGCCGCCCTCGCGGGGGCGCAGGCCGTCGAGGACGACACCGCCAGCCGCACGTCGGTCGGGTTCGGCAGCCTCCCGGACCGCATCGGCCGCCTCACCCTCGACGCCTGCGTGATGGACGGCCGCACCCTGTCATGCGGCGCCGTCGCCGGGCTCGAACACGTCCGCCACCCGGCCGCGGTCGCCCGCCGCGTCATGGAGAAGACGCCGCACATCTTCCTCGTCGGCGAGGGGGCCAAGTGGTTCGCCCTGCAGGAGGGCTTCCCGCTGGAGTACCCGTACACGCTGGCCGCGATGCGCGAGTGGGAGGAGAAGCACCCGAACCGCCGCCCCGCGCCGCCGCCCCCGAAGAAGGACGCACCCGCGGCCCCGCAGCAGGTGGACGAGGGGAACCACGACACCGTGACGGTGCTGGCCCGCGACCAGCGCGGCAACCTCGGCGGCGTCTGCACCACCAGCGGCCTCGCCTATAAGTTGCCGGGCCGGGTGGGGGATTCGCCGATCATCGGCGCCGGCCTGTACGTGGACGACCAGGCCGGCGCCGCGGGCGCCACCGGTGTCGGCGAGGAGATCATCCGCATCGGCGGCAGCCTGTTCGTGGTCGAGCAGATGCGGGCCGGGAAGTCGGCCCAGGAGGCGTGCGAGCTGGCCTGCCGGCGGGTGAATGCCACCGCCGCCCGCCGCGGCGTCCACCCGGCGCAGGTGGCGTTCCTGGCGCTGGACCGGCAGGGCGTCCCCGGGGCCGCGTGTACGAGCCGCACCGACTTCGTGTACGCCGTCGGCCGCGACGGCCGCGTCGAGATGCTGCGGGCGAAGGAAGTGCCGCCGACGGCGTGAAGGGGAAACGGGGAGGCAGGCTCTGCTGTGGGGCCGGTTTCCAACCGGCCTGGTATCTCCCGGCCGGTTGGAAACCGGCCCCACGAAGAAAGCCCGGGGACGGCCGTCCCCGGGCTTTCGCGCACCGCGAGCGAGGCTACCGCACGCGGCCGGCGTAGGGGATGAACAGCGGGTAGCCGCTCCGCCGGAACACGTCCGGCGACTTGATCGGGCTGAAGTTCACCGTCGGCTGCGTCGGCCGGCCGAACGACGCGTTCGTCACCACCACCCCGGCCTGGTGCGGGCGCTGGAGCGCCGACTGCTTGTTGTCGGTGACGTGCTCGAAGTTGATCTCGTTCGTCTTCGCGTCGATCGAGGTCACCTTCACCCAGTCGGCGTCCGGCCCGGTGCCGATCCGCAGTTTCGTGCCCGCGTTGACCGTCACCTGCACCCCGTCCGCGTACACGAGCAGGCCCGTCTTCGTGCTGTCCAGCTCCGTGTTGAGCAGCGTCATCTTCGTGTCGGTCACCAGCAGGTTGCCCGCGAGCGTGGCGTGGAACGGCGTCGGGGCCATGTCCTGCGTCCCGCTCGGGTACGGCGGCTGCACCAGCGCGTTCGACCGGTCCACGACCGCCAGGTACTGCTGCCGCATGTCCCCCGGCACCTCCCGGAACGACTCGCGGCCGAGGTAGTACCGAGTCACCGACGCCGGCGGCGTCTTCGTGTCGTCGTCCGTCTCCACGCTGATCGTCTCGCCCTGCAGCGCTGGCGGTGTCACCGTCGTGTCCATCCGCACCTCGTGGTACACGATCGTGAGGTGGACGGTGAACACGTTGCTGACCGTCGTGGTGTTGTTGAACATCTTCCGCGCCAGCTCCGCCTCCAGGTACGGGTGCGTCGCGGTCGTCGGCCACAGCACCGGCCGGCCGGTCTGCGGGGCCACGTTCGGGTCCGCCCGGAAGATCGTGTCCTGCAACCCCGACCCGTTCGGGCTCACCTTCGAGTTCTTGTCCGACGGCGCGTCCGCGGTGCCGAACGGCTTGAACGGCCGGTCCACCGTCGGCAGCAGCGTCTTGAAGTTCGGGTCGTTCGGGTCGAGGTCGTCGATCGTCTGGCCGGGCGTCGGCACGGTCCAGTTCTGGCTGATCGCGTCCGTCTTCTTCTGGGACACGTACGTCCGCACGCCGCTGCCGCCCATGCCGCCCGTGTCGGGCGAGGTGAAGAAGGTGGTCCACAGCTTGTCGGAGTCGGCCTGGGTGAAGCCGTTCGCCGCCTGCGGGTCGGACAGGGCGTTCCACACGCGGATGTCCTGGATCGTGTTCAGGTTCAGCTTGCCGTGGACGCGGCCGCCGGACGCGGCGCCGTAGGTCCACGGCTTCGGCCGCAGGAACTCCAGCCCGCGGTACAGGCCGTTGTTGCTCCGCCCGCTCGCGGTGGTGTCGATCCCCGACCGCGACGCCAGCGTCCACGGGTGGCCGGCGACCTGCGGCGCCGTCGCCGGGTCGGGGGCGAGGCCGAACCACGGCGCCTGGCCGACCTGCTTGCGGACGCCCTCGCCGGCCGCGGCCGGCGGCTGGAGGAAGTAGTACGTCACCTCGTGCGGCTTCCCGGCCTGGACGTGGAGCAGTTCCAGCTGGTTGACGACCGGCCGGTCGAGGTGGACGAGCCAGTCGTACGGGGCCATCACGGTGTCGTTCAGCGCGGTGACCGGGGCCGGCGCCGCCGGGGTCACGGTCGCGGCGGTCGGGGCGGCGGCGTCCCGCCCGTTGTGCCGGCCGAGGGTGTGCTTCGGCTCGTTCGTCCCCGCCGTCGTGGGCGACTGCAGGAGCGTGGCCGAGGTCGGGAACGAGTACGTCGGCAGGGAGTCGGCCGTGGGGTTGTCCGGGTAGGAGTGGCCGGAGTAGGGCTGCACCCGGCCGAGCGCCTCGCGCTGGGCGATCGGTCGGCCGCCCGCCGTGCCGCTGCCGTTGCCGGTGAACACAGCGTCGTTCGACGGCACCCAGTCCATCACGTCCACGGTGACGTACGGGTTCGTGGCCGCGTCCTCGGCGAGGTACGGGTTCGCCAGCCGGCGGAGCAGCACGACGTGCCGGCGGTACTCGGACGCCGCCTTCGTCAGGTCGAGTTTGGTCACGTCGGCGTTCGGCAGCAGGTACTCCATCCCCTTCGCCACGCCGGTCTTGGGCGCGGGGTTGGTCGACTCGATCATCCTCGCCGCCCAGTTCGGCGGGGGCGCGAGCTGCTTCGGGTCGAACTCGTCGGTCGGGGCGGCGCCGGTCACCTTCGGGCCGACGACGACGACGCCCAGGCTGGGGTCGCCGGACGCGTCGTACTTGCCGTTGTTCGGCGCCACCTCGGCGTTCGCCCCCGCCGCGTCGTTGAAGTCGTAGTCGATGTCCGCGTCGTTCGGGTCCGGCAGATCACCGGCGACGTTGGCCGGGTTGTAGCGGATGTTGTCCGCCACCCGCTTGCCGCCGCGGCTGCCGCGGGCGATGGTCAGCTTGTACGGCTTGATGCCGGTGGGGTCCTTCAGCACGACCTTGCCGGTGCCGAGGACGCCGTCCTTCGCCATCGCCGGGCTCACCGGCGTGGCCGGGTTCAGCAGCTCGACCCAGAACCGGGCCAGGGCGTCGTCCTTCGTCCCCTTCCCCTTGCCGTTGGCCTTCCCCTTGCCGTTCGGGTCGTCCACGATCTCCGAGTACACCTCGTTGATGACCAGCCGCGGCACCTCGACCCCGAACACGACGCGCTCGCCGACCTTCGTCGGGTCCGACATCGCCGTCGTCGCCGTGCTCGCGACCGACGTGTCGGTGACGCGCACCAGCAGCCCGTTCGGCGAGTTCGACGAGTCCACCGAGTTCCACACGAACATCGTGGACACGTCGTCGCCGTCCACGTAATCGACGATGTTGGCGGCCAGCTGGGCCATGTAGCGGAGGCCGTTGTAGGAGTCGCTGCTGGACGGCGGCGGCAGCTTCAGGTTCCCCGTGCTGTCGATGCTCACGTTCGTGGTGTTGATCGCGCCGGAGCTGACCACGAGGCGGATGAACACGTCGCGGGCCAGATTGTGCCGGTCGGCCCACGCCAGGTTGGAGGTGCCGGCGTCGGTGTTACCGGAGTTCAGGTCCGTCGCCTTGTCCTTGCGGTAGTCGGTGAGCGGCCGGTTCAGGTTCACCGGGCCGAGGATGTTGACGGCGCTCGTCGCGGCCGTCAGCTTCCCGTTCCAGCCGTGAATCGGCGTGGTCGCCTGCGGAGAATCCGGCTGAGGGTACGGGTTGGGCTCCTTCAGCAGGAAGGCGTCCGCCTCCGACCCTTGCGGCATCGTGGCCGGCAGGTCGTGGCCGGCGCTGAGGGTGGTGAACAGCCCGCGCCGCGGGTGGGCCGGATCCTGCCGGTACGTCGACCCGGCGGGGAACGAGCCGACCAGCGTGCCGCTGGGGGCGCCGGTCAGCTTGTTGAACGTCATCTGCTGGTACAGGTCGAGCTCGCCGGCGTAGCGCTGGCGGAGGCGGCGGGTGTCGGCGTGCGGGTACGTGAAGCCGAACGGCACCTTCGGGTCGGGGCCGCCCGGCAGCGTCGTGAGCGACTTGCCTTCGGGGAACGGCGCCCAGTCCGACGGGTTGTACAGCGCCGGGTGGTTGTCGCCCTTCTTCGGGTCGGTGTTATCGTCGAAGAACCCGCCGGCGTAGTTCGGCACCACGGCGAACGGGTTGGCGCCGAGCGCGAACGACGGGATCGTGATCGCCTGCGTCCCCTTCGCCAGCGTGCCGGTGGCGTCCCAGTTCACCTGCCCGTACAGCCCGAGGCGGCGGCCCGACGAGTCGAACGCGATGTTCTGCGACGGCGAGGCGTTGCGGGCGCCGGGCGAGCCCCACTTGCCGTACCGCGAGGCGACGATGGTGCTGGCCTCGCCCTTGTTGGCGGTCGCCGACTCCAGGTTCACCTCCCACGGGCCGAAGCCGTGGTACGAGACGTGGTTGCCGCTGTTGCGGACGCTGCCGTGGGCGTTCAGGTTCAACAGACCGTCGTTGTCGGTGATCAACACGGAGGCCATCGGCTTGATGTACTTGCCGCTGCGCACCGGCCACTCGAACGGCGCCGCCCCGAAGTCGATCAGGATGCTGTCGTTCCGCTGCGGGCCGACGCCGCCGATGTAGCTGAACACGTCGCCGGTGGTGCTGTTGTCGGCGTTCGGCCGCGGGTAGTCGATGACGTCGCCGGAGCGAATCTTGTCGTCGATCGCCTTGTGGAGCGCGGTCCACTGCGGGAACGGCAGCTTGTTCAGTTCGGTTTCGGTCGGCGGGCGGTTGATGCCGATCGCCTTGCTGATCTCGCCGGGCGTCAGCTGGTCGATCGGCCGCGGGCGCAGGATCTTGGCGCGGCCCTCGGCGGTCACCCAGTCGGTGTTGGCGATGAGCACCTTGTCGTTCGGATCCCACCGGGCGAGCCGGCCGCCGATCGGGGCCGGGGCAGGAGGGGGGTTCGTGCCCAGCGCCACCGGCCGGTCGTTGAACGCCCACGGGCGGACGTACGACGGCACCAGCACCTCGCCGGTC
>DASPHQ010000471.1:0-4795 GCA_035629595.1 Urbifossiella sp.
CCGTCCCCGGGCTTTGGGGGATAGCTCATGCGCCTCGACGTGGTTCTCGTCAACCCGTGCAGCCGGCCGCAGGTGTACCAGTCGCTCGGCGCCACCCTCACGGCCGTCGAGAACCCGGTCTGGGCCGGCCTCATGGCCACCTTCTGCCGCACCCACGGCCTCAGCGTCGCGATCATCGACGCCGAAGCCGAGGGGCTCGGGCACGACGCCGTCGCCGACCGCGTGAAGGAGCTGAACCCGGTCCTCGCCGCAGTCGTGGCCTACGGCCACCAGCCGAGCGCCTCGACGCAGATCATGACCGCGGCCGGCCAGGTCTGCACCGCGGTCAAGGAACTGTCGCCCGGCCAGCCGGTGCTGATGCTCGGCGGCCACGTCGCGGCACTCCCCGAGCGCACGCTGCGCGAGGAGCGCGCCGACTACGTCGCGGTCGGCGAAGGGCTGTACACGCTCGTCGCACTCGTCGAAGCGCTCAAGACGCCGGTGCCGGCGCTGGCGCAGGTGCCGGGCCTCTACTACCGCGACGGCGGTGTCATTCGGCAAACGCCCGGCAAGCCGCTTGTCACCGACCTCGACGGCACGATGCCCGGGATCGCCTGGGATTTGCTGCCGATGCCGCGCTACCGGGCGCACAACTGGCACTGCCTCGACGGCTCCGACCGGCAGCCCTACGCGGCGCTGTACACCACCCTCGGCTGCCCCTACCACTGCTCGTTCTGCTGCATCCAGGCGCCGTTCAAGGCGGGCGAGGAAGCCGCGGGCAACAAGAAAACGGCGAACAGCTACCGGGCGTGGAGCCCCGACGCCGTCATCGCCCAGATCGACACGCTGGTGAACACTTTTGGCGTCCGCAACATCAAGATCGCGGACGAGATGTTCGTGCTGAACCGCAAGCACATCACCGGCATCTGCGACCGCATCATCCAGCGCGGCTACGACCTGAACATCTGGGCCTACACCCGCATCGACACGATCAAGGATGGGATGCTGCCGAAGCTGAAGGCGGCGGGGTTCAACTGGCTGGCGGTCGGCATCGAGGCCGGGGCCGATCGGGTGCGCGCGGACGTGGACAAGCAGTTCGACCAGGACCAAGTGTTCCGCGTGGTGTCGGACATCCGCGCGGCGGGCATCAACGTCATCGGCAACTACATCTTCGGGCTGCCGGAGGACGACCTGGACACGATGCAGTCCACGCTCGACATGGCGGTCGAGCTGAACTGCGAGTTCTCGAACTTCTACTCGGCGATGGCCTACCCCGGGTCGCCGCTGTACACGCTGGCGGTCGAGCGGAACCTGCCGCTGCCGGCGACGTGGACGGGGTACTCGCAGCACTCGCGCGACTGCCTGCCGCTGCCGACGCGCTACCTGCCGGCCCGCGACGTGCTGCGGTTCCGCGACGCCGCCTTCCAGCGCTTCTACACCGGGGCCGACTACCTGCGGATGGTCGGCGAGAAGTTCGGCGAGGGAACCGTCGCCGACATCCGCCGCATGACGGCGCACACGCTCGAGCGCGACCTGCTGTCGGGCGCGCTGGCCGTGCCGCCGACGCTGCTGCCGCGCGACGACAGCATGGCCCGGCAGCGCGACGCGCAGCTGGTGACGCTCGGGGTGCGGTAGGATGGACTCGGTGAGTTAATGGCGCAAAGCCCACCCGTTGCAACGGGTGGGCTTTCAGCGCTCATGGTGCTTGTTGACGATGCGCGGGGTGCTCAGCCCAGCAAACCCAATTTTCGCCCCACCACCCGCACCAAACCCGCCGCCCCGGCGCGCTGGTAGCGATCGCGCAGCCGGCACCGCAACCGCGTCAGCCATTCCCCCACATCCGTGCGGGTCCGCGCCGCCCAGTTGCCGCGTACCACGTCCTGCCGACCCGGCACCCGCAGCGAGAACGCATCCGCGGAAGTCGGTTCGCCACCGAGCCGCCGCACCAACTCCACCCGCCGCGCGTGGTGCGCGTCGAACCGCGGCGCGTCCTCCGCCAGGATCGCCGGGTCGGCTTCGTACACCTTCCCGGCCGTGGGATGCACGACGGCGTTGCGGTGCTCGAACACCACGTCCGGCAGGTACACGGCGCGGCCGCCGAGGCGCGTGAACACGTCGTCGATGTGGTCGTCGATGCGGTAGCGGCGGTAGTCCGGCGGGCAAATACCGCCGGCCGCCTCGCAGTAGCGGCGGCTCACGACCGGGAACACGCACAGGTGGTCGCGGACGAGCGTGTCGTTGACGTGAACCAGGCCGATGCGGTCCGGGAAGCGTGCCGCCGCGGTGAGAATCTGCTCGTCCCAGCCGCGGGTGCGGGACACCACGTCGTCGTTCAGGAGCATGAGCCATTCGCCGCGAGCGGCGGCCGCGCCGGCGCGGTTCAGCTCGCCCATCGTCCGCCCCGGCGGGCCGACCATCACGCGCACGCCGGGCCACCGCACGACCTGCGATTCGTGGTCGTCGGCGTCCACGACGAGAACGATTTCGATACGCGACGGGCGGAGGGTGGTGGCGGCGAGGGAGCGCAAGAAGCGGTGGAGCTGGCGCGGGCGGCCGCGGGTCGGCACGATCAGCGACAGGGTCGGGGTCCGCGCGAGCATGACGGGTTGTACCCCGGCCGCCCGCGCGGGGTCAACGCTACCCCGCGGCGGCGCGGGCCGCCCGCAGGCGGGTGCCGGCCTGCGACAGGATGTGGTGCGCCACCTGGTTGGCGTTGTACCCGCCCGGCAGCCGGATCAGCGGCTTGCCGTAGGCGTCGCAGTACTCCTTGATGTTGTCGTAGTCGTGGTTCGACCAGCGGATCGCCAGCAGCACCAGCGCCACCTCCGGGCGGGCGATGTCCGGCTCGAACACGGTGAACGACGTATGCTCCGGCCGCACCAGCCAGCGGACGTCGGCGAACCCGAACGCCCGCATCAGCGCGTGCTTGTGCACCGGCCGCGCCTGCCCCCCGATCAGCACGATCTCGCGCCCGCCGAGCAGCTCGGACACCTCCAACACCTCCTTCGACGGGCGGTGCGGCCGGGCCGGCGGCTCGGCGTCGGGGCGGCTCTCCACGTACCGGTCGATCTCCCGCAGCACCAGCGCCACGTTCGCCGACGGCGGCGGCTCGTCCGGCACGTCCTCGATCACCGGCAGCAGCCAGTCGCGGACCTCGGCGTGGCTCGGCGGCAGCCCGCCGGCCACCAGCTCGTCCACCAGTTCCAGCACCCTCGGCCACTCGCCGGCGGACTCGTCCGGCCGCTCGCGGAGGCGGCCGAGCTTGAACCGCAGGTTGTTCAGCGCCTTCGCCCGGTGCTTGTCGCGGTCGCCGACGGTCTGGAACTGGCCGCGCAGCTCGGCCACCCGGGCGACCACGTCCGGCCAGCTGGCCGGGTCCGCCCGGTCGTCGCGCTTCAGGTACTTGGCGATGTAGATCTGCCGGTCGCGGGCGGTGGTGCGGATGCGGGCGAACAGTTGCACCTGGTCGTAGTCCATCCGCACGTCGCGCACGTCCGCCACGGCGTACAGGAGCACCGACTGCGCCTCGGCCGCCAGCGACAGCACCCGCTGCGCGAGGCGGTCGGCGTTCGCCCCCGGCGACTGCTCCCAGGCGTGGAGGAGCACCAGCGCGTCGGCGGCGGCGGTGTAGGCGCCGGCGAGGTCGTCCCACGCCCGCGGGGCGGTCACCACCGGGTCGTGGTTGAGCATCCACAGGTTGCAGTCGGGGAGCGCCATCGCCCGCGCCTGCAGGGCGTTCTCGGCCGGGTGGTTCCGCCAGCCCAGCGGGTCGCCCACCCGCCGGGCCACCAGTTTGCACGCCTCCCCCTTCACCCGGCAGCGGTCGGCCACCACCTGCGGCGGCACCAGGGCCAGTTCGCGCTCTTCGTGGAACGCCGGCACCGCCGCGGGCGTGGGGGGCGGCGGGTCGAGGTGGAAGCGGAGCGGCGGCAGTTCCGAAATCGGGATCGGTGGCGGCGACGGCGGAGCCACCACGACCGGCTCGGCCGGCGGCACCGGCTCCGCTTCGGCGATGCCAACGGCGACGGCAACGGGTATCGGGTCCGCCCATTCGGCGACGGCCCGCGCGACGGCGGCGACGGCGGCGGCCAATTCCGGTTCGGCCCGGAGGCGTGGTTCGGCCCAGGCGGCGAGGCGCGCGAGCGCGGAGGTCAATTCGGTCATGGGTCACGCGGGGAGCGAGGAGGTGCGGCCGGGTCGGGCGGAGCCCGCCGGGGTGCGCTCCGGTCAGTATAGCCGGCCGCCGGCCGCGTCGCGCCGCCCGCCTCACGCCGGGGCGGTGTCGCCGAGCCGCGGCAGGTCGTCCAGCCCGCCCAACCCCATCACCTGAAGGAACCGCGGCGTGGTGCCGTACAGCACCTCCTTGCCGTCGGCGTCGGCCCGGCGGCGGACGGCGACGAGGCCGAGCCGCACGAGTTGCCGCAGCACGGCGGCGGAGTCGGTGCCGCGGGCGGCGTCCACCTCGGCCTTGCCGACCGGCTGGCGGTACGCGACCACGGCCAGCACGTCGAGCGCCGGCTGCGTCAGCCGGGCCTCGCGGGGGCCGCCGAAGACGCGCTCGCGGGCGCCGCGGAAGGCCGGCAGCAGCGCGAGGGCGAAACCACCGTCCTTCGCCTCGACGGCGTAGGGGCGGCGCTGCGACCGGTAGCGGCGGTTCAGCGCGTCGACGGCGGCGCGGAAGGCGTCGTCGGTCAGCCCGCGGACGGCGGCGGCGGCGGCGGCGGCGGTCAGCGGCGGGCCGCCGACGAACAGCATCGCCTCGACGAGCTATTCGGGCGTCGGCGGCTCCGGCGAGGCAGGGGGGAGGGGGGAGGGG
>DASPHQ010000472.1:0-3079 GCA_035629595.1 Urbifossiella sp.
CCGCCGCTCTCGACCCTGTTGCTCATCCTCGGCGCGCTCGGCCTGTCGCTCCGCTGGCTCCACGACCACGGCGTCCGACCCCCTGAGGTCGAGCGTGCCGGGGGATAACGCAAACAGCCCCGGGCACGTCGCCCGGGGCCATCACCGGCCTACCGCGAGGATTGTTCGTGACACGAACGGAACACTTGCTGACGACCCTCGCCGAGGAGTGCGCCGAGGTAGCGCAGCGGTGTAGCAAGGCGCTCCGCTTCGGCCTGGTGGAGAAGCAGCCGGGACAGGACCTGACGAACGCCCAGCGGATCGAAGCCGAGATGGCCGACCTGATCGCCGTGTACGGGATGCTTGTTGACCTGGGGCACGTCCAGCCCCTTGTCTACCTCAGCCTCGCGGGCAAGAGGAGGAAGGTCGAGAGCTACCTCGCGTACTCCGCCACGTGCGGCACCCTGACTGATTGACCGGAACGCAAACGGCCCCGGGTCACCCCGGGGCCGTGGCAGCTTTGAGAACGCGACGGGGGCAGGATACGACCGCGTGCCCACCGAGCAACCGCAACCCCGGGCCCGCGGCTGAGGTATCATGGACGCACGCGGCCCGCCACCGGCAGGAGCACCGGCGACGGGCCGCGTCGTTGATGGGGCGTGTGATGTACGCGGCGTTGAACCCGACGGGCGTGTCCGTCGCCGAGGTCCTGGCGGCGGTGGAGGCCCGGCGGCAGCCCGCCGAGCCGCGTGCGATCGAGTGGCCTTGCGCCCAGTGGGAACGGATCTGGACCCGGCTGTCGCCGCTGCAACAGCGGGTCGTCTACCTGCACGTCTTCCACGCCTACGACTTCCAGCGCGTCGCGGACGTCCTCGGCATGAGCCGCGGTACCGTGTTCGCGGCGTGGCGGCGGGCGATCGAGCGGATCCGCGACGCGCTGCCCGCCCCCGGCTGACTCAGCCGTACCGCTCCACGTCCGGCCCGAACGTGGCGACCAGGTCCGCAGCGCTGTAAACGGCCGTCGGCTCGGCCGCGGCCGCGGCCGCGATTCGCTCCTTCTCCGGCAGCTGCTCGGCCTCCTTCCGCTTCTGTTCGCGGTAGTAGAGGTTCATCCCGCGCAGGTCGTGGGTGAACCGCTCGACCGCCTCGTCGCGGTGGAGAGCGGGCCAGCGGTGAGCGGCGCTCTCGACCACGGCGCCGAGCAGCTCGGCGACCTGGTCGTCGGTCTCTCGGGTCGGCGCGGCCGCGGCGGCAGGGTCGCCGGCGAGCGCGTCCGGCGGCACGGCCGCGGGACTCTTCCCGCGGCCGGCCCGCTCCAGGAGCTGCTTCACCCACGGCGGGGCGTAGCGGTCGGCGAGGACGACGGCGAGCGCGAGCAGCGCGACGCCCATCGGGCTGTTGAGGAACGCGCAGACGGTGGAGGCTTCGAGCATTGGGCTCCGGGTGGCGTGAGGGTTGGTGGGTGACGGTCAGCGGCCGAGCTGGTCGAGGATCCGGCCGAGGGTTTCGAGCAGCGCCGGGCGGCGGCACTCGGCCGGCAGCGGGCCGGAGTCGTCCGCCGGTACCGGGAGCTCGTCGAGGTTCACGACGCCGGGCCGGGCCGCGCGGATGCTGCGGACCGACGCGCCCCACACGTCGCCGAATCCGTCGAGTCGGGTCGTGCAACAGACGGTCGAAATCACTTCGTTGGAGTCGGTGCGGAGGATCCCGCCGCCCGAATCGCCGGGGGAAACGGACAGCTTGAACTGCGTGCGCCCCTCGCCGTTCTCCGGGTAAGACACGGACCCGTCCTCACGGTTCCCGGGGAGGTGTCGCCCGTACCCCTGGTGCCAGACCTTCACGCCGGCGGCCGGGTTCTCGGCGGCTACGTTGGCGAACGGCAGCGCGTCGACGGCGTCGGTGGTGACCAGCCACGCGAGGTCCGGTCGCGTCTGGTGAACGACCACGCGGACGGGCAGCTTGCGGCCGTCCTTGACGTTGAACGTGCCCTTCGCGCCGACCCCGCTCATGCAGTGCGAAGCGGTGAGAATGTCCCATTTCCCGTCCGGGCGGCGCGGCCCGATCACGGTCGCCGTGCAGGAGCTGTTGCCGAATTGGATGCGGCCGATCGCCTGCACCGGGTCGAGCTTCCCGGCCTTCGGCTCGGGCGGCGGCGTCCCGGGCGGCGGCCCGGCGCCGATCGTGACCGCGTGGTACACACGCCGCGCGCTGAGCCCGGCCTCGCCAGTGCTGATGACGGTCAGCTCGACCTCGTACGCGCCGGGCGGGGCGACGAACTCCAGCAGCGTGCCCGCGGTCGTGGCGACGTCGGCGCCCCTGCGCGGGTAGATCGACCACAGCGCGGCGGCGCCCTTCGGCAGGTTCGCGGCCTTCAGCCGGACCAGCGTGTGCGGGGCGGCGGTCGCCGGGCCGCTGATCCCCGGCGCGTCGAGTTCCTCGGCGGTGAGCTTGTCCGCGGCCGGGACGCGCGGGGAGACGTGGTCGGCGGCGTGGCGCGGCGGCGCGGCGGCGCCGGCCCCGGCCGGGGCGCTGGTGACGGCGACCACGCCGACGCCGAGAAGGCAGGCCACGACGGCGACCCGGAGCAGGCGGGCGGGCGGGAACAGGGTGGTGAGCATTCGGGGTCTCGTGAGGAGCGGACCCCGTATCTACCTCACTCGTCGCCGGGAACCTCGGTGCCGGCGGCGAGCACGTCGGCCGCGTACGCCTCGAACCGGCGGCGCTCGGCGGCCGCCTTGTTGCGGAGGTTGAGCCCGAACCGGATGGCGCACGTGGTGAAGTAGCTGAAGATGTTCTTCTTGGGGTCGACGCGCTCGAGCGGGGTGCCGAGCAGGTGGACGAGCACGTCGCCGACGAAGTCGTCGCGGTCCGCGGTGAAGTGGTACCGGTCCCACACGCCGCCGGCGATCTGCATCAGCGCCCGGCCCAGCTCGTCCGAGGCCCGCCCGGTGCGGCGCATCTCGCGGACGAGCGGCGCCAGGGCGGCGTTGTCGAGGTAGGGCTGGGGCCGGCGGGCGGGGCTGTCGCTCATGTTGCCGGTATCTAACCGTCGCCGGCGTGCCCGCGCCGCGCGAATCCGGCCCGTCAGAACCCGACGCCA
>DASPHQ010000473.1:0-2175 GCA_035629595.1 Urbifossiella sp.
GTGTCCTCGGGGAGGGGTTGAGTGGATCATACTCTCGGCCGCGGGCGGAAGCAATCAGCCCGCCGCGCGGCTCCTCGGGTGGCCTACGGGTTCACCGTGTTCCCGCTGCCGCCGACCACACGGACCGGCTCGCCAGCGGCCCCGGGGCGGTCGTCGCGGACCACGTACCCGGTCACCCGGCTGCGCGTCAGCTGCTCCAGCAGCAGGCCGCCGTCGCAGTCGAGCACCGTCAGCCCCGTCGCGTGCATCCGGTCGCACTTGACCAGCGCCACGCCGGCGGGCGCGATTCGGGTTCCTTTCACGAACAGGCCAGTCAGCGTGCAGTCGGAGCAGTCGCGGAACAGCACCGCGTTCGCCGCTCCGTCCTCTTCGCGGAAGTAGCGCGGGTTGCGGTCCATCGCGTTCGGCCCGACCACCACGCCCGTGCTGTTCTCGACCAGCAGGTTGTGCTCGACCCCGGTCCAGAAGGTGTTCCCCGTGACCACGACGCCCCTGGCGTGGTCCAGGTGGACGTTCACCTTCGTGTCGCTCAGCACGTTCCCCGTAATCGTAACGTGGCCGTCGCGCGTCTCGTTGGTCCCCTTGTCGGGCGTGCTCGGCCCTTTCACTCGGACGTTCGCCGACCTCGGCGCGTTCCGCGTGTGTTGGACGGTGCAGCCGGTCACGGCCACCTCCGCGTTCGACCCGCCGGTGCTGTCAATCAGCACATTCGCGGTCGGCGGCCCGTCCTTGTCGTGATTCGCCTCGATGTCGCAGCCGGTGATTTGCAGGTTGCGCACCTCGCCGGCCTTCACCACGACGCCGCCGCCGCCGTTGTAGCTGACGTGGCTGCCGGTCACGTTCGCCTGGTGGAGGTTGACGCGGTCGAAGAACACGCCGACGCCGCGGTTGTGGTAGACGTGGCTGTCGGAGACCGCGAGGTTACGGTTGCGGCCCGTCAGGTGAATGCCGTGGAGGCACTTGCGGATCAGGACGCGGCGCACGGTCAGCATGTGCGTGCCGGTGGCTTCGACGCCGACCGCCTCCGGGTGGTCGCCGACGATCTCGACGCCGTCGAGGCACGGCATCCGCTGGCGGTCCCAGACGTTCTCCTTGACGCTGGCCGGGGCCGCGGTGCCGGCGTGGGTGCCGACGAACTTGAACGCCGGACCGGGGCCCGCCATCACGACGCGGGCCGAGCCGTTGCCGGAGACGGACGCGAAGCCGACCTTGTCCAGATCGACGAGGATCGTCTTGGTGACGCGGTACGTGCCGGGCGGAAGCAGCACGGCGCCGGCGGCGCGGTCGATTGCGTCCTGAAGGGCGGCAGTGTCGTCGGTGGTGCCGTCGCCCCTGGCGCCGTGGTCGCGGACGTTGCCGGTGGCAGGCCGGGCGGGTTGGGGGCGGGCGGCGATCAGAGCGCAGCCGACGGCGACGACTCCGGCGATCACGAGAACGCGGCGCATGACGACCTCCGGGCGAGGCGGGTGGTGTAGCGGCGGCGTGGCCGGCGGGCGAGCGGCGGCCTACGCTGGACGCATGTCGTACCGCTTTCCCCTCGCCCGGAAGCTCCTCGCGTTCGCCGACCGGGCGCGGCGGAACTGGCTCCTCCGCCACCAGAACGGGTTCAACTTCGCGATCCACATGGTCGGCATCCCGCTGGCGTTCTCGGGGGTGCCGCTACTGTTCCTCGCCGACTGGTACTGGGGCGTCGCCGCGATCGCGGGCGGCTACTTACTCCAGTGGGTCGGCCACCGCGTGGAGGGGAACGACGTGGGCGAACTCATCCCGCTCAAGCGGGCGCTCGGGTTCCCGGTCGTCGCCGTCGCCCCGCAGTACGCCGCCGCCGCGGAGCGCCCCGCCGACGCCACTTGAGCCGGAGCGGCCAGATTCCCCAGATTCTGCGCCGGCGCGGCCGCACGACCGCTTCCGCCGGCAAAGTCGCTGAATTCTTCCTCACGATCGGGCCGATAGCATCCCGGACGCCCGCCGTGGCGGCTGCGCACCCGCTTCCGTTTACGCGGACGGGGGTCGTGGCGGCCGGGGGACGCGGCGGCGCACGGTCGACGGACGGGGGGAACGATGAGCCGCTACCGCTGGACGACGCTGGTTCTTCGCTTGTGCGTGCTGGCCGGTCTCGGCGGGGTCGTCGGGTGTAAGCAGCAACTCTTCCTCAACGAGAGCGACTACGCGCGG
>DASPHQ010000474.1:0-6813 GCA_035629595.1 Urbifossiella sp.
GCGAAACGCTCCATGTGGTCGCGTTCGAGCTCGTCCGGGTTCGCCGGCCAGCGCTCAGCAGCCTCGCGGTCGAGCTGCGCGGCGCCGTCGAAGCGGACGACCAGTTCCGTGTCGGCGAACGCCAGCCCGGCTCGCTTCGCCTGCACGGCGCGGAACCCGAGCCCGCCGTGCGAGGGAAACTCGATGCGCCCGTTGCGGTGCTCGGCAAGCGACCAGCGGACGCGGTCGGACTCGTCGGCGACCGACGGCTCGTACAGGTTTTTGACTCGGTAGTCGGGCGGCGAGTCGGCCGGGGAGACGAGCCGCGGTTCGACCCCGGGCGGGACCGGGAGCGACGCCGGCGCGGTGAGGAGCAGGACGACCGGCCGGTCGGTCGGGAAGCCTGGCCCGGTCAGACGGTCCGCGTCGACGACGACGCAGACCGCGTCACGGTCCCCCGCTCCGCCCGCAGCTGGCTGAAGCACCGCAGCGCCTCCTGGATCACCTCGTCGGTGTTGAAGTAGCGGTACTGCGCCAGCCGGCCGCAGAAGTACACGCTGTTCCGCACCCGCTCCTGCTCGGCCAGCGCCGCGTAGCGCTGGTACAGTGCCCGGTTCTCGGCCCGCGGCACCGGGTAGAACGGCTCACCCGTCGCGCTCGGCGTCTCGTAGCTCACCACCGTGTGCGCGTGCCGCTGACCGGTGACGTGCTTGATCTCCACCGAGCGGGTGTACGCGAAGTCGTTCGGATAATTCACCTGTACGCACGGCTGCGCGAACTCCACCGGCTTCGCCACGAGGTCGAACCGCAGCGACCGGTACGGCAGCCGGCCGAGGCGGTGGCCGAAGTACTCGTCGATCGGGCCGGTGAACACCGTCGCCCGCCGCGGGCGGATCAGCGCCCGCACCTCGTCGTACTTGCAGCCGAGCAGCACGCGGATGCGGCGGTGCCTCAGCATGGCGCGGAACAGCGCCGTGAACCCGCGCGTCGGCATCACCTGATGCTTGTGATCGACGTAGCGCGCGTCGCGGGTCAGCCGCACCGGGATGCGGCCGCACACGCCGGGGTCGAGCTGGTCGGCGCCGACGCCCCACTGCTTGTGCGTGTAGCCGCGGTAGAAGGCGTCGTACAGCTCGGGGCCGACCTTGCCCAGCACCTCCTCCTCGGAGTTGGCTGGCGTCGGGATGTCGTGCCGCTTCCGCGCCAGCAGCTCGGCCGCGGCCTCGGGCGTCAGCGGCTTCCCGAAGAAGGCTTCGAGCGTCGTCAGGTTGATGGGGAACGGCAGGAGTTGCCCGCGGACGAGGCTGCGGACCTCGTAGTTCGCCGCGTGCCAGTCGGTGAACCGCGACAGGTAGCGCAGCAGCGCGTCGTCGTTCGTGCGAAAGTAGTGCGGGCCGTAGTTGTGAACCAACACGCCGGACGGGTGCGTCGAGTCGTGGCAGTTGCCGGCGACGTGCGGCCGCTGGTCGATGACCAGCACCTTCCAGCCGAGGACGGCCGCGGCGCGCTCGGCGACCACGCTCCCGGCCGGGCCTGCCCCGCACACCAGCAGGTCCACGTCGTCCAGCATCGCGGGAGGGTAAACCGCGGCCGCGAGCGCCGTCAACCCCGCCCGGCGAAGCCCACCCGTCGCAGCTGGTGGGCTTTCTGCGGGGAATGAGTGCCGCGTGAAATCACCGCGCTCGGGCGGCGTCGGTCTCTATGATGGGGCAAGCCCTCATCTTCATGTCAGCCGGTTCCCCGGTCGGTGCCGCATGCCGTCCCGCCCCACGACAGTGCTGATCGTCCTGTTCTGGCTCGCCACCGTCGGCTGGGTCGGCTACCGCGACGTGTGGCCGCGCCTCACCGCGACCGGGCCGCCGCCCGTCGCCGTGGACCTTGGCGACGAGGCCAGCCAGATCGTGCCGGTGCGCTGGAACGTCCTCCGCGGCGGCCAGCGCGTCGGTCGGCTCACCACCCGCATGACCTACCAGGACGCCGACGACACGTTCCGCCTCACCCACCAGTACGCCAACCTCACGTTCGACGTCGGCCTCGCCCGGGTCGTGTTCCCGGAGGTGACACTCACCACCCGCGTTACCCGCGGCGGGGCCCTGCGCGAGCAGGGGATGACTGGCCGGGTGCAACTCCAGTTCAAGACCAAGACGGGCGACGAGTTCCACACCGCCGGCGAGGGCCGCGCCGTCGTCGAGGGCGAGGTCCGCGACGGCCTCTTCCACAGCCGGTGCGACATCGACTCGCCGCTGCTGAAGGTCAAGCGCGACCTCGACCCGGTGCCGGTGCCCGACGGCCAGGCGCTCAGCCCGCTGCAACCCGTCGGGCGGATCGCCAACGTGCGGGCCGGGCAGCGCTGGGTCGTCCACGAGATCAACCCGCTCCACGACGCCATGAGTTCGCTACTGAAGGGTGTCGTCGGCTTGCCGGAGGAGAAGCGCGAGGCGTTCGTAGCCACCGTCGGCGACCGGCCGGAACCGTTAGTGTGGGGCCGCGACAAGGCCGAGGTGATGTGCTGGGTCATCGACTACCGCGCCGGCGAGTCGCGGGTGCGGACGTGGGTCCGCGCCGACGACGGCCGGGTGCTCCGCCAGGAGGCGAGCCGCGACGGCGAGTCGATCGCGCTGGAGCGGGACGAATAACGAGGGCGAAGCCCGCCCGCCGCGGCCGGCGGGCGTTCCCAGGAGCCGTCATGATCGAACTCACGACCGTCACCAAGCGGTACGGCCCGAAGGCGGCGGTGAAGGACCTGTCGCTGAGTGTCCCGGCCGGCGAGCTGTTCGCCTTCCTCGGGCCGAACGGCGCCGGCAAGACGACCACCATCAAGATGCTCTGCGGGCTGCTGTTCCCCACCACCGGCAGCGTCCGCGTCGGCGGGTTCGACCTGGTGACCGAGGGCGACCAGGCCCGCGCCCTCATCAGCTACGTGCCGGACCAGCCGTTCCTGTACGACAAGCTCACCGGCCGCGAGTTCCTGCAATTCACCGCCGACCTGTACGGGATGCCGGCGGCGAAGACCCGCGACAAGATCGCCGAGGTGATCGACCTGTTCCACCTCGACGACTTCGTGGACGACCTGACCGAGCGCTACTCGCACGGCATGCGGCAGCGCACGGTGTTCGCCGCGGCGCTGGTCCACGAGCCGAAGTTGCTGATCGCCGACGAGCCGACGGTGGGGCTCGACCCGAAGAGCGTGCGCGAGCTGAAGGGGCTACTGCGGAAGCTCGCGGCCGGCGGGACGACGGTGTTCCTCTCGACGCACACGCTGGACATCGCGGAGGAGCTGGCTGACCGGATCGGCATCATCGACCACGGCCGGATGTTGGGCTGCGGCACGCTCGCCGAGTTGCGGACGCACGCGGCGATGGACGGGAACCTGGAGGACCTGTTCATGGCGATCACCGAGGAGGCGGGGCGCGAGACGGCAACCCCATGACGGCTGGGGTATTGGCTCGGGCTCGGTAGCCGCGGGCTTCAGCCCGCGCTGCGTCGGCGGTGTCCGCTCCCCGTTCCCCCCAGGCGCCGTAGCTGGGCGCGGGCTGAAGCCCGCGGCTACCGAGCCGAAACCCGAGCAATCCATCCCGGGCACTACCCATGTCCACCGCCACCCAGCCCGCCGCGTTCCGCCGCCTCCGCGTCCGGCTCGCCCGCAACGGCCTCCGCGTGGCGCTGGACGCCGGCCGCGTTCGCTTCTTCAGCGTCGTCCTCAGCACGCTCGTCGTCAGCGGGTTCGCGTTCGGGTTCAGCCTCTACCTGTTCGGCCAGCTCACCGCCAACGCCATCCCGTTCAAGGGCGCCATCGTCGGCTTCCTGTTCGACCTGCTGTTCTTCACCCTCGGCTCGATGCTCGTCGTCTCCACCGGCATCATCCTCTACGCCAGCCTCTACACCAGCCCGGAAGCCCGCTACCTGCTGAGCACGCCGGCCCGCGCCGACTACGTGTTCGCCACCCGCTTCCAGGGGGCGGTGGCGTTCAGCTCGTGGGCGTTCGTCGCGCTCGGCGTGCCCATCTTCCTCGCCTACGGCGTCAGCGCCGGGGTGCCGTGGTGGTTCTACGCGCTGCTGCCGGCGTTCCTCCTCGGGTACGTGCTCCTGCCGGGGTCGGTGTCGGCGCTCGCGTGCGTGCTGCTGGTCCGGTTCATGCCGCGCAACCGGAAGCAGTTCCTCCTCGGCGTCGGCGCCGTGGCGGTGGTGCTGCTCGGGGTGTGGGGCTACCGGGCCTACCGGGCGGCGCGGCACACGCTCGTCAACCAGGGCGGAGAGCTCGAAACGCTCATCGGCCGGTTCGAGTTGGTCCGCAGCAGCGTCGCCCCGAGCCACTGGATGACGCGCGGCGTGCTGGCGGCGGCGCGCGGCGAGGTGGCCGACGCGCTGGTGCCGCTGGCGCTGGTGTGGAGCAACGGGCTGGTGCTGTACCTGCTGGCGGCGGCGGCGGCGAAGCGGCTGTACCGCCCCGGGTACGACCGCCAGGCCGGCGGCGGCCGCGGCAAGAAGGTGTACCGCGACAGCGTGCTCGACCGCGTCATGGGCCTCCTCGTGTTCTACCTCGACCGGCCGACCCGGGTGCTCGTGGTGAAGGACTTCCGCACCTTCCGCCGCGACCCGACGCAGTGGGCGCTCCTGATCCTGTTCGGCACCCTGATGCTGGTCGGGGCCGGCAACTTCCGGTCGTACATGAGCGCCGACCTGGCGGTGATGGACAAGTACGCCGTCAGCCTGATGAACCTCGGCGGCACGGCCGTGCTACTGTGCGCCGGCCTCAGCCGGTTCGTGTTCCCGCTCGTGTCGCTGGAGGGGCGGAAGTTCTGGATCCTGGGGCTGACGCCGGTGTCGCGGGACACGATCCTGTGGGGCAAGTTCGCGTTCGCGGCGACGGGCTCTGTGATCATCGCGGAGGGGCTGGTGCTGACGAGCGACCTGTTCCTCGGCGTGCCGCCGCAGCTGCTCGGGCTCCACGCGGCGGCGCTGGCGGTGATCGCGCTGGGCTTGAGCGGGCTGAACGTCGGGCTGGGGGCGGTGCTGCCGAACTTCCGGGAGACCGACCCGTCGAAGGTGGTGGTGGGGTTCGGCGGCACGGTGAACATGGTGGCGGGGCTGGCGTTCCTCCTGGCGGTGATCGGGCTGATGGTGGTGCCGTTCCACGGGGCGCAGTTCGGCCGGCCGCAGCGCGGCGCGGACGCGGCGGTGAGCTGGTGGGTGTACGCGGGCGTTCCGGTGGCGCTGCTGCTGGGGGTGCTGGCGGTGGTGCTACCGCTCCGCGCCGGGGCGCGGGCGCTGCGCGGGGTGGAGTTCTAGAGCGGATCACCGGGGCGCGGCGGGTCGATGCCGCCGTACACGTCCTCGCGGCGGAGCTTGCCGCGGGCCAGCAGCATGCGATCGGTGGCGCGGCGGTAGAAGTCGAGGAGCGGCCACGCGGTCGCGTCGCCCTCCAGGACGGCGAGTGCCTGGGCGACCGCCTCGAACGTCGACATGTGGTGCCGCGCCCGGTTGCGGCGCAGTGCGGGTCCCGCGAAGGCCCGGGCCGGGAGCGCGACCTTGACGGCGCCCGCGAGGAGCGGCAGCCGCTTCACCATGCGGCTCGCCTGCTTCCAGTTCCCGTCCGGGACGACGAGGGCCGGCGGCGACGGCAGGGAGGCGACCAGCTCCGGCGTCAGCGGCGTGGCCCCGTGGCCGGGGAAGAGGACGACCGGCGTGGTGCCGGCGGGGACGTGCGCCGCGGGGTCGGCCGGGGCGGGGAACGACCCGTGACGGACGATCGCGGCGCCGCGGACCGCCAGGGCGAGGAGGCGGACCGTGTTGCTCGACCGGCCCAGGTCGTGGACGTGGACGACGAGGACGAGCGGGGTCCGGGTTGTGATCTGGGGTGCGTCGGCGCACACGCACAGCCACCCCGGGAGGCGGCACCCCGGGCACGTGGTGTTGTCGCGGTCGAGGGGGTCCATCGGGCTCCGGATCGCTGGGGAGTGGTCGCGCACCGACCGGCCCCCGCGCGCCGACAGCCCGCGGGTCAATCATACAGGGCGATGGCCCGGCCGGGGCCGCCGTGGCAGCCGCGGATCTTCCCGGCGGCGAACAGGAAGTACGCGTCCGCCGGCAGCGCGCCGAGGTTCGTCAGGAACTCGACCCCGACCATCCCCCGGGTGCCCAGCGCCCAGTACGTCCACAGCGCCCGCTTCGGGTCCACGCCGCCGAGGGTGGGGGCGTCCGTCGCCACGCAGCGCACGCCCTTCTCCGCCAGGTACGCGACCGCCTCCGGCCCCGGCGCCGGCCACCCCTCGGCCTTGCCCTTCAGCGGGTCGGCCATGCAGGCCTCGCCCTTCGGGAACGGGTGGTAGTACCGGTCGGACCAGTCCGTGCGAAGGACCACCACGTCGCCCGCCGCGAACGGGCCGTTCCCCTTCTCGAAACCCTGGAGGTGGGACTTCGTGACCTCGGGCGACGCCGGCCAGCGGTCGCGGGGGACGGTGCCGAGGAGGTGTTTGACATCCACCACCCGGGCGCGGCCGCACGTCTGCGCGATCGACACCTTCTCGGTCGTCACGTCGCTGGTCCCGCGCGGACCGTGTGCCTTCTCGTACTCGGCGAGCCACTGCCGCACGTCCGGTGCGTACCCCCGGGGGTCGAACGGGCCGGGCGGCAGGGCGTAGGCCGGCGGGACGAGGTGCGTGCCGGCGTGGCTGTCCATCATGTGCATCGGGAACGGCGCCCGCGTGTTCGGGTTCTTCCCGAACAGGACGGTCATGTACGCCTGGCGGTGGTCGCCGACACCCGCCCCGGGCCACGTCGCCGGCAGGTCGTCGGCGAGCCCGACCGACAGGTCGATGGCCTGCTTCTTCCGCG
>DASPHQ010000475.1:0-9911 GCA_035629595.1 Urbifossiella sp.
ATCGCCGACGCCATCGCCCGCCAGGACGCGCGGTGGCTGAGCACGCTACCGGGCATCGGGGCCACGACCGCCGACCAGATCGTGACGACGCTGAAGCGGAAGATCACGCCGTTCGTGATGGCCGCGACGCCCGCCGACGCCCCACCGCCGGACGCGGTGGTGGAGAAGGCGAGCGGCCGGCGGAAGCCGGCTGTTTCTTCCACCCCAACACCAACGCCCGTGGCGTTCGACGGGCAGGCGGTGGACGAGGCGTATCAGGCGCTGATGGGCCTGGGCCTGACGCCGGTGGAGGCGCGGACGCGGCTGGACCAGCTGATGCAGAGCGGCCAGCGGTTCACGACCGTGCAGGAGGCGCTGGCCCTGATCTTCGCCAACAAGGGGTGAGTCGTGGCACCACGCGGGCCGGTAGCCGCGGGCTTCAGCCCGCGCGCACGTCGGCGGTGTCACAGGGGCGTCGCACCCTGCCGTCTCCCATAGCTCACGCGGGCTACAGCCCGCGGCTACAGACCTCATGAGGTCAAAGATGACCCGTCCCCTACTCACCGCCGCGCTCGCAGCCCTCGCGGTCACCGCCGCGCCCGCCGACGCCGACCGCGCCGCCCTCCGCGGCACCTGGGTCCTCGAAGCCGCCACCCTCGAAGGCCGCGACCACGCCGACGACTTCCGCGGCATGAAATTGATCCTCGACGGCGACCGCTACACCCTCGACTTCGGCAAGAACACCGACAAGGGCACCTTCACCCTCGACCCCGCCAGGACGCCGAAGCGCATCGACGTGCGCAGCGCCGAGGGGCCGTTCAAGGGGAAGACGCTCCCCGGCATCTACGAGGTGAAGGGCGACACCCTCCGCCTGTGCCTCGACGGCGACGGCAAGGCCGACAAGCGGCCGGCCGCGTTCGAGGCGCCCGGCACCACGCGTAACATGCTCCTGACGTACCGCCGCGAGAAGACCAAGTAACCCGCACCCCGAAAGACTCCTGATGACCCGTTTCACCCCCGCCGTCGCGTTCGTGATCGCCGCCGTCGCCGTCGCGTCCGCCCAGCCGGCCGACGAGCTGAAGGGCGCCGCCGGCAAGTGGACCGTCACCAAGGCCACGCTCGGCGGCAAGGACTTCACCAAGGCGTTCAAGGGCGTCGAGCTCGTGCTCGCCGCGGACGGCGCGTACACGCTCACCGTCGGCGGCGAGAGCGACAAGGGCACGGTGAAGGTGGACGCGGCCAAGACGCCGAAGGAGATGGACATCATCGGCATGGAGGGGCCGAACGCCGGCAAGACGTTCCGGACGATCTACAAGCACGACGGCAACGCCATGACCGTGTGCTACGAGCTGGGCGACGGCCCCCGCCCGACGGCGTTCGAGTCGAAGGCCGGCACCAAGGTGTTCCTCGCCGTGTACAAGCGGGCGAAGTGATTCACCCCGGCGAAGCCCGGGGACGGCCGTCCCCGGGCTTTCAGCCCGACGAGCACCACCCCCCACGAGTACCCCATGTCCCGCGAGAAGGTGATCGGCGCCACCCCCGGCGGCGACGACGGCCCGACGAAGGTCGACGCCGCCCTGCGCCCCAAGCTCCTCAAGGAGGTGATCGGCCAGCGGAAGGTCGCCGAGCGGCTGGCGATCGCCGTCGCCGCGGCGAAGAAGCTCAAGGAGCCGCTCGGCCACATCATCTTCGACGGCCCCCCCGGCCTCGGCAAAACCACCTTCGCCACCGTCCTCCCCAACGAGCTCGGCACGTCCATCCAGCTCACCAGCGGCCCGGCGCTGTCGAAGCCCGCCGACATGCTCCCGTTCCTCACCAACCTGGAGGAAGGGAGCATCCTGTTCATTGACGAAATCCACCGCATGCCGCGCGTCGTCGAGGAGTTCATCTACCCGGCGATGGAAGACTTCCGCATCGACATCGTGCTCGGCGAGGGGATGAGCGCCCGCACCATCTCGATGCAGTTGAAGCGGTTCACGCTGATCGGCGCCACCACCCGCAGCGGCATGCTCAGCGGCCCGATGCGCGACCGGTTCCGCATGCACGAGCACCTCGAGTTCTACTCCGTCGAGGAGCTCGCCACGATCGTCCGCATCAACGCGGCGAAGCTGAACACGCCGATCACCGACGCGGCCGCGAACGAGATCGCGCGGCGCAGCCGGGGTACGCCGCGGGTGGCGAACGCCCGGCTGCACTGGGCGCGGAACTACTCGGCGGCGCTACACGACGGGGCGATCACGGAGGAGGTGGCGCACGCGGCGCTCGACAAGGCCGAGGTGGACGCCGACGGCCTCGACAAGAACGACCGCCGCTACCTGGAGACGCTCATCGACGTGTTCGGCGGCGGCCCGACGGGGGTGGAGGCGCTGGCGGCGACGATGAACCTGGCGGGCGACACGCTGTCGGACGAGATCGAGCCGTACCTGCTGCGGGAGAAGTACATCGTGCGGTCGTCGCGCGGCCGGGTGGTGACGCCGCGGGCGTTCGCGGTGCTCGGCCGGCCGACCCCGCCGCCGCCGCGCCCCGACGGGCCGACGCTGTTCGAGTGACCACGGGGGCGAGGGCGATGGACTTCCTGATCGTGAACCATTCGCCGCTGGTGCTCGGCGCCCACGCCACCACCGGCCTCGTCAACGACCACGTCAACGCCCGACTCGGCAACTACGGGACGGGGGTCACGCGGGTCGAGGTGGAGCTGCTGTACCCGTTCCGCACCCGCCGCCCGTCCACGCACCTGGCGGCCGAGGTCGACAGGCTCGCCGCCGCGGCCCCGCGGGCGACGTTCCGCCGGGCGAAGAAGCGGGTCGACGTGCGGGCGGTGTGCCGCGGAGTGACGGCGCAGCGGATCGCCGGCGATGACCACCTGACGCCGGACGAGCTCGCGTCCGTCGTCGCCACCGCGGCCGAGGCGCTGGAGTTGCTGCGGCCGAAGTTCCAGCCGGCCGACCGGTTCGACGTGGACGCGTTCCTGGCCGGCGCCACGGCGGCACTCGCCGCCTGCCCCGCCGCCCTCCGCCGCTACCTCCGCTGACGCCGATCCTAGAGGTGTAGGGCGGGTCGAGGCTTTGCGAGACCCGCCGAGGCGGCACCGGCGGGTCTCGCAGAGCCTCGACCCGCCCTACATCCGAGCTGCAACTGACCACTAGCCCAGCCACCCCGGCGCCTCGCCGGCCGGCGGCAGCGCCACCACGAACAGGCTGCTGATGTGCGGGTGCGCCTTCACCTCCGCCAGCGCCGCGGCCGGCGGCGGGCCGTCCAGGTTCAGAATGCCCACCGCCTCGCCGCCCGGGGCCGCGCGGCCGACCGTCATCTGCGCGATGTTCACCCCGTGCTTCCCGAAGATCGTCCCCACGAACCCGATCAGCCCCGGCACGTCGCGGTGGACGAACACCAGCAGCACGCCGTCCAGGTAGCCTTCCATGCGGAAGCTGTTGAGCTGAACGAGCCGCACGTACTGGTCGCCGAACAGCGTCCCGGCCGCGACCGACGTGCCCCCCTCGGCCTCCACCTCGGTGTGCATCAGCGCCGCGAAGTCGCCCTTCTTCGGGTTGCTCGACTCGGCCAGCTCGATGCCGCGCTCCCGGGCGAACACCTCCGCGTTCACCAGGTTCACGCCGTCCAGCCGGTACTCCAGCAGCCCCGCCGTGAAAGCGGCGGTTAGCAGCCGCGTCTTCTTCCCGGCCAGGTCGCCCTTGTACGTCAGCGTCGCCTTGCGGACGGCGCCGTGCGTCAGCTGCGCGTGGAGCAGGCCGAGCCGCCGCGCCAGGTCCACGTACGGCCGCACCTCGGCCAGCTCGCGCGGGTCCACGCTCGGCGCGTTCACGGCGTTCGCCACCTGCCCCTTGAGGAGGAAGTCGGCGATCAGCTGCGCCGCCTCGACGGCGACGTTCTCCTGCGCCTCGACCGTGCTGGCCCCGAGGTGCGGCGTGAGCACAATGTTCGGCGCCTTCAGCAGCGGCTGGTCGGCGGTGGTCGGCTCGGCGGTGAACACGTCCACGCCGGCACCGCCGACGGTGCCGGCCGCGAGCGCGTCCGCGAGCGCCTGCTCGTCGATGACGCCGCCGCGGGCGACGTTCACCACGATCGCCGTCTTCTTCATCAGCCCGAGCTGGCGGGCGCCGATCATCCCCTTCGTCTCGGGCGTCGCCATGACGTGCAGGGTGAGGAAGTCCACCTGCGGCAGCAGCTCGTCGAGCGACGCGGCGGGCGTGCAGCGGAGTTCGGTCATCCGCGCGGCGGTGACGAACGGGTCGAGGGCGATGACCTTCATGTCGAGGCCGACGGCGCGGCGGGCGACCTCGCGGCCGATGCGGCCGAGGCCGACGACGCCGAGGGTCTTGCCGGCGAGCTGGGTGCCGACGAACTTGTTGCGGTCCCACCCGCCGGCCTTCATGACGGCGTCGGCGGCGGCGACCTTGCGGGCGGCGGCGAACATCAGCGCGACGGTGTGCTCGGCGGCCGAGACGGTGTTCCCGTCCGGGGTGTTCATGACGACGATGCCGCGGCGGGTGGCGGCCGGCAGGTCGATGTTGTCCACGCCGACGCCGGCGCGGGCGATGGCGCGGAGCTTGCCGGGGCTCTCGAGCACCTCGGCGGTGACCTTCGGTTGCGACCGGACGATGGCGGCGTCGAACTCGCGGAGGGCGGCGGCGAGGGCGGGTCCGCTGAGGCCGAGGCGGGTTTCGACCTCGATGCCGGCGGCCTTGAGGAGTTCGACGCCGGCGGTCTCGAGTTTGTCGGCGATCAGCACGCGCGGCATGGCGGTCCGGTTCCTGGCGGAATAAAGAGAGACTGTTGTTGTACGGCGCGGGGGGAGCCATGACGGGGCGCGAGCAGTTGAACCGGCGGAAGCGGTGGGCGGCCGGCGGGGCGCTGGCCGGCGTCGCGCTGATCGTGGCGGGGGTGGTGGGGCTGCCGCTGATGGCGGGCGCGGGGGTGGCGGGGCCGGCGATGGCGGCGGCGGTGGTGCCGGGGGTGCTGGTGTTCGTGGTGGTCGTGGTGCTGGGTCAGCAGTACCTGTTCCGGTGCCCGTGGTGCCGCGGCAACATGGGGCCGCTGATGACGAACTCCGGCTGGTGGCGGATGAACCCGAAGGTGCGGTTCTGCCCGTACTGCGGCACCGACCTGGACGACCCCGTGGGCGCCGCCGACTGGGACGCCCCGGTGGAGTGACGGGACCGCGTTTGACGGCCGGCCGACGCCCTGTTAGCCTGGATCAAACACCCGCGCGACCCACCCGCCCGCGACGACGGACGCCCGCATGACCTCCGCGAGTTCCGCACGCGCCACCTGTCCGTCTTGCTACGCCGCCCTCGCGCTGCGGCAGGCGCCGCGGGAGGGGTCGCGGGTCCGGTGCCCGCAGTGTCAGAGCGTGTTCCCCCTCGCCCCGCCCGCCGCCGCGGCCGACACGGGCGCCTCCGTCGCCGCCCCGCCGGCCGACACGGCCGTCACCCCCGCCGGCTCGACGCCCGTCCTCGCCCGGTCCGGCGAGTACCCGTTCCTCGACCCGCCCCAGGCGGCCGACGAGCTCGGCCGGCTCGGCCCGTTCCGCGTCCTCGACGTGCTCGGGAAGGGCGGGATGGGGGTCGTGTTCCGGGCCGAGGACACCGGCCTGCGCCGGCTCGTCGCCGTCAAGGTGATGCTCCCCCACGTCGCCGCCGACCCGGGCGCCCGGGCGCGGTTCCTCCGCGAGGCCCGGGCGCAGGCGAAGGTGGAGCACGACCACGTCGCGGCCGTCCACCTCGTCAGCGAGGACGGGGCCGTGCCGTTCCTGGCCATGCCGCTGCTGAAGGGGTCGAGCCTCACCCAGGCCCTGCGGGCCGACCCGACGGTGGGGGTGGCGGAGGCGGTGCGGATCGCCCGCGAGATCGCCGCCGGGCTGGCCGCGGCCCACGCCACCGGCCTCGTCCACCGCGACGTGAAGCCCTGCAACGTGTGGCTGGAGGGGGACGCCCGGCGGGTCAAGTTGCTCGACTTCGGGCTGGCCCGGGCGGTGGCCGACCCGGGCGACCAGCTCACCCGCCCCGGGGCGGTCGTGGGCACGCCGGCGTACATGAGCCCGGAGCAGGCCCGCGGCCAGGGGGTCGACCACCGCACCGACCTGTTCAGCCTCGGCTGCGTCCTCTACCTGCTGCTCGCCCACCGGCCGGCGTTCGCGGGCGGGAACGTCCCGGCCATCCTCGTCGCGATCGTGTCCCAGGCGCCGCGGCGGCCGTCGGCGTTCAACGTGCTGGTGCCGCCGGCGCTCGACGCGCTGGTGATGGAGCTGCTGGCGAAGGTTCCGGCCGACCGCCCGGAGACGGCCGCGGAGGTGGCGGAGCGGCTGGCCGCCGTGGAGGCCGGGCTGCGGACCGTCGGCCGGTCCGGCACGGCCGACTGGTCGGAGCGCCCGGACGCCGCGCCGCGCGTGGCCCTCCCGGCCCCATCGATGGCACTACCGGCGCCGCCCCCCCTGGACCTGGACGACGACGCCGAGCCGGGCGCCGCGCCCCCGTGGAACCGCGTGGCGACGTGGCTGATGAGCACGGCCGCCGCCGCGACGGCGGCGGCCGCGTCCGCCGCGTCCGCGGCGGCGGCGGCGGTCGCCGCCCTGCGCCAGCGGGGGGGTTCGCACGGCGCCGCGATGTGGCTGGCCGGCGCGGGCGCCGCGGCCGCGGCGGTCGCGGCCATCCTGGTGCTGGTGTTCGTGCTCAACCTCGGCCGCACGCCGGCCGACGCCCCCGCGCCGGTCGAGGTGGTGAAAAACACGCCTCTCAAAGTGAAAGCACCTCCCGTCACGGAGCCCATTCCCGAGGGCACGCAGAAGGGAGACGGCACCTCGAAGGCCAATCGCAAGGTGGAGGGCGGCAGCAAGGTGGAGGACGCCAACAAGGTGAAGGGCGGCAACAAGGTGGAGAATGGCGGTACCGTTGTGATCCCACCGACGCAGCGAATGCCATTTCCGATGCCACAGCCGCCGCAACCTGTCGTCTGGACGGCGGCGACGGCTAACACCCTCCTCGTGACCCGCAAGCCTCTCGCCGACGCCGGCGGCATCAGCCGCGAGTGGGTCCGGTTCGCCCCGGGGAAGGGCACGGACGTCATCGCGGACGGAGAAGTGGTCTGTCTGCCGGGGTTCAAGGCGGACGTAACGCATCCGTCCGGGCTGACGGTGCGGCTTTGGGGGAACGTGCCCGACCTCGAGCCGGCCCCCGTACTCGGCACCCGCGTCCGGTTCAACAAGACGGCGCCGAAACTGGACCCCCTGATACTCGTGTTCGACAACGAGCCGCGGCTCGACGCCGACATCACCCTCCTCGCCGGCCGCGTCCATCTGACATCGACGGCCCCGGCGCTCGTGCAACTCGGGGCGGCCGGCGAGGTGTACGGACTCGGCCTGGCGGCGGAGTCGGAGGTGGTCTTCGAGTTGACGCGCGTCTTCGAGCCGGGGCGCCCGTTCGACCGCGCCAGGGCGCACCCGACCCAGGCCGACCTGACGATGGCCGTGGTCCGCGGGTCGGTCGCCGTGAGGGCTCGCGAGGCGCTGCACGCCGACGCCCGCCCCCCCGCGGCGTTCACCTGGAGTTCTAAGACCCCGGGCCGGTTCGACGGCCCGCTCAAGTTGCCCGCCGCCGACGGCAGCGTTCCGGCCCAGCCCGACGCCCTTCGCCGTGCGACGCAGAAGACCCTGGACCTGCTCCCGTCCCTCGTCACCGCCGAGTACGGCACGAAGTTGCTGATGACCCAGGTGGCGAGCGACAAGCCGACGCCGGCCAGCCGCTTCCGGATCTCCGTCGGCGTGTACGGGCTCGGGGTGCTCGCGGAATCGGCCAAGGACCTGGACCCGGTGGTGAACGCACTGACGGACCGTGACCACGGCCCCATCCGGTATGCGGCCGCGACCGCCCTGAGGGCGTGGCTGATCGACCACCCCGAGCAGACCGCGGCGCTGGGGGACGGACTGGACGTGCTGATCCGGCCCATGGGTGCGGGGGCCGAGGTGCTGCGGTTGCTCCACGCCCCCGTGGACCCGGGCAACCCGAACCTCGCCAAGTTGAACGAGCTGGTGGAGCGGTTGAACCACGAGTCAGTGGCGGTGCGCGAGCTGGCGCGGTGGAACCTGCTCCCGTTCGCCGGTCCGGCCCCCGACATCGTACTGTTGCGCGACGTGGGCGACCGGACCGCGCCGGGTTACGCGCAGTTCCTGCAGGCGTGGCGGACGCACGTCGCGGCGATCCTGAAGCGACCGCCGGCACCGCGGTAGCCGACCGGGACGCGCCGGCGGAGTCGCGGGCGTGGAGCGCGGCGACTCCCGATCACCACCCGAAGCAGGGCCGACGATGACACCCGACGACCACGACGACCGCCCGCGCCGGGTCCGGCCCGCGTCCGGCGGGCGGGTGTGGCTCCTCGTCGGCGGCGTCGGGTGCGTCGTGGTGCTCGGGTGCGGCGGGATCATTGCCGCCGGCGTCTACTGGGGCGTCCGCGCCTTCCAGACCGACCTCCCCGCGGCCGCCGCCGCCGCGGACGCGTTCCTCGACCTCCTCCAGCGCGGCCGCACCGACGACGCCTACGCCGCCGCCAGCGCCGGGTTCCGCGGCCACCAGACGCCGGAGCAGTTCCGCGCGTTCGTCGGCCGGTTCGAGACGCTCGCCGCGCACACGTCGCGCACCACCAACGGCGTCCGGCTGTTCCAGGGGCCGGAGGGGAAGCAGGTGTTCGTTCAGGTCACGCTGCACGCCCCGAACAACGCCACGACCTGCACCCTCCTCCTCGTGGACGAGGGCGACGCCTGGCGCGTCGAGCGCCTGACCGTGCCGTAGTAACCGTCCCGGGGCGTTGCCCCGGGCTATGCTGTCCCAGCCCTTCGGGCTGACGAGGGGTGGTTGGTTTTCAGGCCAACGGCCTGACAGCCCTCAGCCCAGGGCAAGGGCCGAAGGCCCGCCGCCCTGGGTACGGGGAGCGTGTGTATTTGCAGGCTGAAGGCCTGCCAGCCGGCTGGCAGGCCTTCAGCCTGCGGGGTGGTTCGTGTCGCCGACCCAGGGTGGCGGTGCTGCGCACCTTGCCCTGGGCTGAGGGCTGTCAGGCCGTTGGCCTGAAAACCCCTGGATCGACACGAGACGCGATCGGAATCGTGTCGCTCCGTGCCCGCCGGTCGCAAGGCCTGGCAGGGTAACGGCCCGCGTCATTTCTTGCGCCGCGGCGTCACTCTCACATACTTTCGTCAAGCCGACTCAATGCTTCTACTGACCCCCCGGGGGGAGCCGTGGACACAATGCCACCCGCCCGAACGACCTACCAACCCGTCAGCGCCGCAGGTCGTACACCAGCACGCCGGCGTCGGCGGGCACCGGCTTGCCGCGCCGTTCCGCGGCGGCGCGCAGGCCCGGGGTGCGGTCGAACTCGGCCCGGTCGGTCACCACCAGGAAGCCGTAGCCCAGCGCCGCCATCGCGTCGAGCCGCCCGTCGGCCGGCGCCGGCGCGCGGCCGAGCGCCGCCTCGTCGTCGGCCCGCGGCCACGCCGCCACCTTCACCCCCGCGGCGAACTCCAGCGGGCCGCCGTACTCCTCCGTCACCGCCACCACCCACGCCCCCGGCCCCACCGCCGCCCGCACCGCCGCGTACCGCGCCGCCCGCTCGCGGTCGCGCTCGGCCACGTCCGCTAGCGCCGCCCGCACCGCCGGGTTCGCCCGCCACGGCCCCACGAACGGCACCCGACTCCCGTAGCCGTACCCCGCCAGCCCGCCGGCCACCGCCAGCGCCAACAGCGGTTCGCGGTTCGCCCCGACGGCGCGCACCACGCCCGCCGCCACCCAGCCCATGCCGAGCGCGGCGGGGACCAGCAACAGGACGTGGTAATAATCGTGCGTGGCGCAGTGGTACGTGAACAGGCCGACGTAGCCGACGTAGCCGGCGAACAACCCCGCGGGGAGGAACTGCCGCCGCCGCGCCGC
>DASPHQ010000476.1:0-2112 GCA_035629595.1 Urbifossiella sp.
GGTGGCGATCAGCCGCTGCTTGCCGTCGCGGAGGACGTGCCGCTTGACCTGCGACCGGGTGCCCGTGGCCGGGTCGCCGTCGAACACGATCTCCTTGCGGAGCGTCATCCCGTTCGGCGCCTTGCCCGACCAGCCGAGGACGTACGTCCGCTCGCGGTCGTCGATCTTGATGTCGTAGGCCACGCCCTCCGGGAGCTTCGTCATGCCGAGCGCCTGCATCACCCAGTCGGGCTCGAACGGCAGGCCGCCGGGGATCTTGGCCCGGCCGGTCTCGAAGTCGCGGTGCGAGGCGTACACGAACATCGGCTCGCCGGCGCCGCCGGTGTACACCCAGAACTGCTCGGGGTTCGAGCCGAGGTCCACGGTCCCGGCCATCTTCCCCTGGGCGTACAGGCGGAAGCACCGCGGCTGGGCGGCGACGAGGTTCCCGTCCAGGTTCACCGACAGCGGGATGCCCTTGCCGGACACGCGCATCCGCACGTTCTCGTACTCGACCGACTGGAGCTGCTCGGCGCGGAGGTTGACGAACTTGACGAACCGGTCGGCCGGCTCGTCGCGCAGCTTGCCGCCGGGGCGCGGCGCCTGGGCCTGGTCGCGCCACTCGCGCATCCAGTTGCACCCGACCGCCTGGCTCAGCAGGGCCGCGGCGGCGAGGAGCCGGAGGTCGCGCACGCTCATGGTCCGCTCTCCTGGATCGGGAAGCTGTCAGCTGTCAGCTTTCAGCCAGGCTGCTAACGGTCTGGCTGAAAGCCGACAGCTGACAGCTTCCCGGTTCACGCCCAGCCCAGAACCCGGAACACCTCGGCCTGCACGGCGCCGACCTGGGCGTCGGTCAGGTGCGGGTCGGTCACGTGGTGGACGGCGCCGCCGCGGGCGTCGCGGACGAGCACCACGTCGGCCCCGGCCGCGTCGCGCACCACGTCGTCGAACTTGAACCGCTTCCGCCGCATCAGCAGCAGCGCCGCCACGTAGCGGAAGTTCAGCCCGTCCGGGTCCGTCGTGCCGCTCAGCCGGTCGAAGGCGTCCACGAGCACGTCGTCGTTGACGACCGGCTTGCGCGGCTTGTCGGTCGCGGCCGGCACCTTCCCCGCCCAGTAGGCGACGACCCCCGCGGGCGGCCCCGTCCAGGCGTCGGCGGCGGTGTCGGTGCGGACCAGCCTGCCGGCGTCCTCGCGGAGCACGGCGAAGAACCGGTCGCCGGGCTTCAGCTCGCGGCCGGTCGCGGCGCAGGTTCGGGCCGGCCCGCCGATGTCGTACTCGGTCATCAACAAGTCCATCGTACTCCGCGTCCGCGCCGCGCAGCCGCGCCGGGAGCCGCTACCGCGGCGGCGGCGCGGGGGCGGGCGGTGAAGCTGTAGCGGTCGGGGGGGACAGGAGGGCGTCCACCTGCTCGCGCACCAGGAACCCCGTCTCGGGTCCGACGCCGGCGAACGACCAGCGCACCACGCCGTCGCGGTCCACCACCACGAACCGCGGGTAGGTGTCGATGCCGTACAGCTCGACCGCCGAGCTGCCGTCGTGAACGGTGAGCGTCAGCCGGCGGCGCTCGATGTCCTTCGCCGCGAGGGCGGGGGCGGCGAAGACCGCCAGCGGGGCCACCGCCACGCGGCCGGGGTAGCGCTTCGCCAGCGCGTCGGCCACGCACAGCGACAGCTCCGCCGTCTCCTGGCCGGGCATGAAGAACACCAGCACCGCCGCCTTGCCGCGCGCCGCCGACAGGCGGAACTCGCCGGCGCGGAAGTCGGGCGCCGGCCGGCCGACCTCCGCGCGCGGGGCCGGGGCGGTGCCGGCGGCGGGGACGATCGCGGCGGTGGGCAGCGCCTCGCCGCGGCGGGCGGCGTCGAGCCGGCGGCGGACGGTCAGCGCCGCCTCGCGGTACGGGGTGCCGGGGGTGGTGTCGGCCAGGAAGTCGTCGAGCTGCTTGAGTCGGTTGACGAACGGCTGCGGCCCCAGCCGCACCGCCTCGCGCAGCAGCGGCTCGGCTTCGGCGCCGGCCGCGTACGCGGCTTCGACCTCGGTCCGGTAGCGGGCGTAGGTCGGCCCCAGCAGCCGCGTCTGCGTCCGTAGTTCGTACTTGGTTTCGACGCGGACGGCGTCGCCGGTGCCGAGCCC
>DASPHQ010000477.1:0-2317 GCA_035629595.1 Urbifossiella sp.
GCAGCACGCAGTCGAGGCAGCACACGGCGCAGAGTTGGCCGCAAACCCGGTCGTTGACCCGGCTGGAGCAGACGCCTCACTCCCCGATGACGAAGACGCGGCTAGGTCGCAGTACCAGTCGGGAGCGGCAGTTGCCGACGAAACACACCAGTCTCCCGCTGAAACACACCAGCCCGCCCAGGAACCGCACCAGGGCGAACACCGCGCGCATCACCCGGCGACGGCACGCGGGCATTCCGAGCGCTTCCACGGACGCCGCAGCGTGGATGGGCATGTGGTCAACGGGGTGAAACTCAATCTGATCGACGATGGGAACTACGGCGGTATGGGCGTTCAGATCGACGTGGAGCAGCCGGAGGACAAGCCGACGCCGGACGAGACTGCCATCCTGAAAGAAGGCCGTTTCCGCTACCGGGGCGGAGAATGGCGCGCGGAGATTGACCGGCGTGATCCGGCCGGAAGCCGTAATGCCCACCATGCCACCTACGCCAGGTTCGTGGACAAGTTCCGGGGCCGGGAGGGCAACGAGCCAGAGCGGTAGGCGTGCCCTGCTACGTCATCAAGCGGGGCAAGGGGCGGGCCTTCCGGGATGGTGACGGCCACGTCTTCAACCCCGACGAGAGCCTGCCGGTCATCCTCTGCGGTCGCCTCGGCCCCCACTGCGAATGCGGTGGGGTGACCGAGATCCTCTGTGACTTCCCCGTCGGGAAAGGGCGGACGTGCGATCGGAAGCTCTGCGACTCCTGCTCCCACCTGATCGGGCCGGACCTGCACTACTGCGCGGCCCACCACAAGCAGTGGCGGGAGTTCCGTGAAGGCGGTGGCTTGGTTCGTGAGCTGGAGAACGTCGAGCCGTTCAAGGACAGGTAGGGCGACCCCTTCGGGCCGGGCTGTCCAGGGCTCGCTGGCCACTCGGCCCTTCGGGCTAAACCCTTCCCATCCCTGTCGCGAGGGCGGCCGCTCTCACTTCATCGGTCTGCTTCCGACGCCCATCCCTCCCACCTCCCACGCGAGGTGAGACTGCTGCCCGTGGCGGGTACGCACATCGCGGAAGAATCACGGATCAATTCCTCCCCCCGCCGGTAATGCATCCGGTAGAGCGGGGCGACCCGTCGAGGGGCTTTGGGGGTAGCGTGGAAACCGACCGAGAAGCACTCACCGACGGGCAGTTGCTCGACCGCTTCATCGCCGACCGGGACGGGGACGCCCTCGGCGCCCTCGTGCGGCGGCACGCCCCCATGGTCTGGGGCGTCTGCCGCCGCGCCCTCCACAACCCCCACGACGCCGAGGACGCCGTCCAGGCCACCTTCCTCGTCCTCGTCCGCCGGGCCGCGTCGGTGTCGCCGCGGGGCATGGTCGGCAACTGGCTGTACGGGGTCGCGCTCCGGACCGCAAATAAGGCCGCTGCGATCGCCGCCCGACGAAGAGTGCGGGAGCAGCAGATGACTGACTTCCCCGAGCCGGCAGACGAGGACCTCGCCCTGTGGGAGGACGTGCGGCCGGTCCTGGACCGGGAACTCGGCCGGCTGCCGGATCGGTACCGGGCGGCCGTCGTCCTGTGCGACCTGGAAGGCCTGACCCGGCAGGAGGCGGCCCGGCAACTCGGCCTGCCTGAGGGCACCGTCGCGAGCCGGCTGGTTCGGGGCCGCGCGCTGCTGGCCCGACGGCTGATGCGCTACAACCTGTTCGTCGCGGCCGGGTCCCTGGCGGCGGCGATGGCTCGCGGGGTCGCCTCGGCGGCCCCGCCCCCCGGGTTGGCGGAGGCGGCAGTAACGGCGGGGATCACGGGGGCAGTCCCGCCCCCGGTCGCCGCCCTGACGGAAGGAGTGCTGAGAGCGATGTTCATTTCCAAACTGAAGACGGTGGCCGTACTCGGGCTGGCGGGGCTGGCGCTCCTCGCCGGGGCGGGCTTCCTGGCCGTCCTGGCGGTGCAGGAGCCCGCCCGGCCGGACAAGGAGCGGATCCGGGGGACGTGGACGGTGGAGGCGGTAACCGACGGCGGGCGGGAGCGGAATCCCGAGAACCCGAAGATGGTCATCACGGCGGAGAAGCTGACGATCAAGTCCGGCGACCGGGTCGAGGCCGAGGGGACGTACGAGCTCGACCCCACGAAGACGCCGAGGTGGATCGACATCACGGGCAAGGACCGTAAGGTTCTGGGGATCTACCGGCTGGACGGGGACAAGCTCACGATCTGCCTGAACGAGCATGCGGACGGTGACCGGCCGACGAAGTTCGCGTCCGAGTCGGGCTCGCCGAACGACCTCCTGATTGTTCTCCGGCGCGACAAGTAGCCGCGGTCGACCTGATGAGTCTC
>DASPHQ010000478.1:0-8769 GCA_035629595.1 Urbifossiella sp.
CCTCCTCCGGGCCGAACTGGGGTACGTGGACGAGCTCCGCCGCCACCTGACGGCGACGATCGCCCTGGTGAACGCCGACCCGGAGCTGAAAGCCGTCGTGCGGGCTGAACTGTGGGAACTGCTCGGCACCGGCCCGGCCAAGCCCGCCGGGCGGAGGGAGACCCTCCCCGCCCACGTCCGCGTCGCGGAGGCCGACGACGTCCGACGGTTCTTCGACCAGTGCTGCGAGGAGGCCGAGTCGACCACCGATCTCCGGCAGCGGGTCAACTCCGGCGAGTTCTACCGGACGTACGCGAAATGGTCCCTCCACGCCGACCCGGCCGGCTCCCACCTCGCCAACGCCAACGAGTTCGGTTCGCTGGCGCGTTCGCGGTTCGTGTTTAAAAAGAACGGCAGCGTGAGGTCGTTCTGTGTGATCGTCCGGCTGCCGGCAGAGGTTGCCGAGTCGCCGTCTGCCCCCGCACCAGGCGCCGCGATGGCGGGCTGAACTCCGCAGTGCAAACGCGAGAAGCCCGGGGACACACGTCCCCGGGCTTCGTCGTTCACCCCCGAAGTGCGAACGTCCGCACCTCCGGCCGCTACCGGCCTCGACGCCGCGGCGGCTTGTGGTATCCTTCCGATAGATCGGCCGTGGTTCCCCGCGTGAATGGGCGACGCGCGGGGTCCGCGGCCGATCCCTTTTCCCGCCGCCGTCGCGGACGCCGACGGAACCGCCGCAACAGCACCTCGGCCACGAGCGCCCCGACGACCGGCGAGAGCCACGCCCACGCGGCCTTGACCGCCGCCACCAGCATCATCACCAGGCCCATGACTCCGTCCCCCGGGTGAAGCCCCGACCGGGTGGCCGGGGCGGGTGTGTCGGGTTCAGTCCATGCCGCAGAAGCCGTGCAGCTTGACCCCGGCCGCCGTCAGCCGCCGGCTCGTGCGGCACGTCCGGCCGCGCTTCCCGGCGTTCGTCATGTCGGTCAGGGTAATGCAGCCGGAGCCGGGCCAGGTGCGGATGTGGGTCGCCATCGTGAAGTCCTCGCGTGTCAGGTGTGACCACACGACTACTGTAGTCATCCGTGGGTACAGTTGTCAACCTTGACCACAAAGTTTTTCCCTCGTATCCTGTGGGCATGGACGCAAAGGCTTACAAGACATGGCTGGACGGGGTCCGCGAACGGGTGAAGGCCGCGCGCGATGAACTGAAGCTGAGCCTTCGCGCCGCGGCGGACCTGACCGGTGTGCCGTTCAAGTCGATCCACCGCGTCGAGGCGAGCGACTTCGTGCCCACGCTGGAAGTGCTGTACCGGCTCGCCGTGGGCTACGGTGTCACGGTCGGGGCGCTGCTGTGCGAGGAAGAGACCGCCAAGCCGAGGGGGAAGAAGAAGTGACCGGGCGCACCATCACGATCAGCGACGCGACGTTCAGCCGCCTCGCGGCCTTCTGCCGGGTCGCCGAGGCGGTCATGGGGCAGCCGGCGGAGCCGGAGCAGATTGCGGACATGGTGATTCAACTCGGTATCGAGTCGAATCTCGCCCAGCTCTGGGCCGGGACGGACGCGGCCGGACTGGTGGAGGTGCTGGTGAAGCTGGCTGGGCCGAACCCCGACCTGGTGTACGAGTTGACGGCGAAGATGGTGGAGACCGGCGACGAGGCGAAGCGAGCCGAGGCCCGCCGCACAATGGGGTTCGCCGCCGGGACCGAGTGAACCCGGCCCGCGGGTTGCCCCTCCGGCTCTTGCCCACCGGAGGGCGGACATGAACCCGAACGACCTCGACTTGCTGAAGCTGCTGACCACCGACGGCGCCACGCTCACACTCAGCGAGGCCCGGCAGGAGACCGGCCGGAACGCCCCGCCGCAGGTCGTTCCGAGCGAACCCCGTTTTACCCCGGGAATCGAAACCAAACTCCACGAAACACCGCACTTCTGACCGCTCATTCGCGGTATTGACAAAGCACCCCGAGGGGCCGTAAAACACAGGGAGTTCCAGGCGTTCGCTGTGTTCGGAGTCGTTCCCCGGAAATCCTTGTGGTTCTGGATGTCGCGGGTTCGAATCCCGTCAGTCACCCTCAACAATTCCTGTCAACGGACACGCCCAACACGACCGACCCGGGTTTACGGACCGTGTCCGTAGAGTCGGGTCGGTTGCGCCGTTTCGCAGGGCTACTCAGCTCGGCTGGTGCCGATTCTGTCTCACCTACGCGGCCGGCGCAAGCGTGGTTCCAGCTGCGGTTGAGCCCGTGCCCGGTGGGCACGAACCGGGGTTCGCCGTGCGCGACGGGCGAGCCGTCCGTGTCGTGCCCCGGGCTCCACATCATGTCGGGGGTGAAGCCGAACGCCTTCGCCATGTCGAACTTCCACAGCTCGCGAGGCTCGCCCGTCCCGTTCCGCAGCGGCCCCACGTCGAGGCACACGACCTCGCGGCGGTTGGTGATGAACTACAACCGGTCGCCCTCGGACAGCGGCGACCCGCTCCGGCAGTGTCCATGCTGCTCCTGCCCAACAACCCGATGCCGGACGCGCGGCGACTGGTAGCGGTACAGGAGCTTGCCGTCCGACTCGCGGAAGCAAGCGAGGACGGCGAAGTCCGGGGCGTCCGGGTCATCGAACCAGTTGTTCGTCCCGACCCAGACGAGCCCGCCCGCCACGACCGGACCGCCGAGCGCGCGGGAGCCGACCGTGGCCGTCCACTTGACGTTCCGCGGCTTCGCGTCGGGGGAGCCGACCTGCCTGCGGCCGGGCGTGCGGCCGCCCATCGGCCAGTCTGCGGCCGACGCCGACGCCAGCATCGCGGCGACGAGTACGGCGGCGACGGGAGGACGCATGGCTCACTCCGGGAGGAACGCGAACTGCTCGGTTACCGCGCCATATCGCAGCCTACCCGCCAAGTGAGCCGATATGCCGTCTTCTCGCCGCGGCGGAACACCGCCTCCGCTGGCCGAAAGAACTGATGCAAGCCGCTGCTGGTGTACCGTGGGGGTAGTCGCCCCCTTCACCCCGAGGAGCGCATCATGACCGGCACCACGATTCTCGCCATCGACCTGGGGAAGTACAAGTGCGTCGCCTGTGACTACGACGAGGCGACCGCCGCCGCCGAGTACCGCACCATCACCACCTCCCGGGCCGAGGTCGAGAGGCTCGTCCGCGCCGCCCGCCCGGCGGTCGTCGTCATCGAGGCGTGTACCCCGGCCGGGTGGGTCCACGACCTGTGCCGGGAGCTGGGCGTCCCGGTCAAGGTCGCCAACACCGCGGCCGAGGCGTGGAAGTACAAGCACACCCGCCGCAAGACCGACCGCGACGACGCGCTGCGGCTGGCCCAACTGGAGGCCGTCGGGCAGATCCAGCCGGTCGTCGTCCCGGCGAAGAAGGTCCGGGAGTGGCGGGCCTTGATCGCCCACCGGCAGGCGCTGGTGGCCCAGCGGGTGGCCGCCCAGAACCGCATCCGGGCGGTCCTCGTCGGCCAGGGGCTGCCGGCCCCGCGCGGGGCCAAGGCGTGGACCGCGACCGGGCTGGCGGGGATCGCCGAGCACGCCCGGCCGCTGGCCGGGTGCGACCCGGACGACCTGTGGCGGGGGCTCCTCGACCTGGCCCTGACCGCCTACCGCCAGGCCGACGAGCTGGTCGCCACTGCCGAGGCGAAGCTGGACGAGATCGGCCGGGCCGACGCCCGGGTCCGGCTGCTCGACACCGTCCCCGGACTCGGGCCGCGGACGGCCGAGGCGGTGGTCGCCCACCTCGACGACCCGAAGCGGTTCCAGAACGGCCGGCAGGTCGGGGCGTACGGCGGCCTCGTCCCGAAGCAGTTCCAGTCCGGCGAGGACGACCGCCGCGGGCGGATCACCAAGCGCGGCCCGGCGGTGCTGCGGAAGCTGCTGGTGCAGTGCGCGTGGTGCATGCTGAGGTACAACCGGTGGGCGCGGGCGGTGTTCGACCGGCTGAGTCGCGGCAAGGCCCGCCGCAAGCAGGCAGCGGTGGCGCTGGCACGCAAGGTCCTGGTGAGGTGCTGGGCCATGCTCCGGGACGACCGGCCGTGGCGACCCGACCCGGCGCCGGCCGCGACGGCCGCCTGACGGCGGCGGCGTGAGCCCTCGATCGTGACGTGAGACCTCGCCCGTGGTGGTTGGGGTGAGCCAACGGGACCCAGTCGTGCCAGCCGGGAGCTTCATGTACCCGAAGGCGGGGGTAACCCCGCCGGAGTGGTGGCCGAACGAATGGTGCGGCGCGGCGGATACCAGTTGGTGGGCCGGTCCCTCGGCGCTTCGGCGCGACCCGGACCGCAGCCCGAATAGTCGAGTGCGACCCGACGGCGACCCCCGACCGACTGTCGT
Organism: Urbifossiella sp.; assembly: GCA_035629595.1. Taxonomy (GTDB): domain Bacteria; phylum Planctomycetota; class Planctomycetia; order Gemmatales; family Gemmataceae; genus Urbifossiella. The sequence continues at coordinate 4,315 of DASPHQ010000478.1, forward strand.
GAGAGGAACCCCGCGGCCGGCGGGGACGGGGTAGTGTTTGCCTCGATCGACCCGTCAACCGCGGGTCAGCGGTCGGAAAGGCAAAAACACCCTAGAAAAACCGGCCCGCTTGAGTTGACAGGACCGCGGCTTCATAGTCATGAAGCTCACCTGCCCGGCGGCGAGCGCTGCACCAATGCTACTCGCTGTCGAGGCCGCGGTCTGCTGCAGCGCGGGGTTCGGCGGGCCTTTGGCCGCTCAAGCCCGCGCCCACTTGCCGATGTCCTTGAACACGAACTCGCCCTCGATCTCCACCTGCGTCAGCGGCTTGCTGCCGTCGTAGTAGTTCACGTCCCGGACGACGGCCGTCCACCGCAGCCAGAACCGATTCCCGTCACGCGACACCACCCGGATACGATTGTCCCGCAGCGGTTCGTGCTCGCAGTAGTACAGTAGCGACATGCACGAGTCCTCGTCGTCGGACTTGGTGCCGGGGATGACGAACTCGCGGCCGACGAGTTGGTCGGGGTCGAGTTCGGGCAGGTCGATCCCGACCTCGGCGTTCGGCGACATGCCCATCTCGGCCGTGTCCTCGCACTGCCGGATGGCGTCGGCGTCGGCCGACACCTCGAACCAGAGGGTGACGCCCGACCCCTTGACGTAGGCCCACATCACGGCCGTCTCGAAGCGGTACACCTCGTCGCCATTAAAGCGGTGGAGGATGAACCGGCTCTCGGGTGGCTTCGCCTTCGCCCGACGCTTCCCCACCCGGTCACCCTCCGCCACCGAACAAACAGCTCAGCAGCCGCCGGGATAGCAGATCACGCCCGGGGCAGCCGAGCCAGCGAAAACCGCCAATGAGCTGGCGGTCTGCTGCAGCGTGGGGTTCGGCCCGCCCCCTACGCGGTGATCGGCCGATACATGACTTCCGGGATGGGCCTTGCGAACTCCGAGCCACGGCCCGGCATTGTGATGTGGCCCTTCGGGTCGAACGGAACAGATGCCGTCTTGTACTCGGCCCCGGTCATCCGGCGTTCGATCCGCTCCAGGGTCGTCATGATGTCGCGCTCCGTGGCGTCATCCGCGTCGGCGGCCGAGCCGTACTCCGAGCAGAAGTACTCTGGGTCCGAGTACCAGTACACCCGCAGCAGCGTCCCGGCGTCGGTGTGCGGGTTCTCGACCAGAGCGTGGATCGGCTTCTCCCGGCCGTCCCGCGCCCAGTGCGCGGCGAAGAAGTCGAGCTCCTCCGGGCTGGCGCAGGTCCGGAGGAAGTCGGCCCGCTCCCGGTGCAGCTCCCGGAGCCGCCGCTTCTCGTGCTCGTCGAGCGCGTGCTTGTCATCGACCTCCGGGTCGCCCGACCCCTCGCCAACGAGCCGCATGATCTCCTGCTGACGGTTCTCTGGCAACGCCATCCGGTGCACCCTCCGGGGCCGAACAAAAAGCTCAGCAGCCGCCGAGCCGGCTACCACGACCGATGCCCACGCGGCAGCTGGAAAGCGCCAGTGAGCCGGCGGTCTGCTGCAGCGTGGGGTTCGGCCGACCCGTTACGCGGTGCCGGTTACGTTACCCCACCGCCCCGTTCGTGGGCGGGTCCGGGCCGGGGGTATGTGGGGAGTGGGCAGAGGCGGTTGTGAGGCCGGCGCCGATACGGTAAAGGAGCACCACGAGGTCGCGGGCAGCGATGCCAGCGCACGTAAGCACCAGAGCCGCCAACACCCACGCGAACCATGCATCGGACCCCGAGAAGAAGAGCCTATCAAGCGCGGCGGCCCACCACTCGGGGCTGCCGCTCGGGGTCACACCGGTCATGCTTGCAAAGGCGAAGCATACGACGAGGTACCACCCGCTCGGCACACCCACCAGTGTGGCGAGCAACAGGCGCGTGACTAAGACGTCCGAGCCAACGTGCTTTGCCATCGCTGTGCCTCTGGGTGCCGAACCATGTTTAGGCGTACTCGCCGGGCTCGCGGCAGTCCCCGGTACCGCTCCGCGGCGGGCACCGCCCGACCGCTGGAGCGTACCGACCGGCGAGAGCGGTCGCAAAACGATTCCGCGGAACGAGCGTCCGCACCGGGCCGCCGCACACGTCACAGCGTCGGGCCGGTGTCGCCGGGGAGCATGATGCGGCGGATCAGCTTGATCGGCAGGCCGCCCTGCCGCACGAACTCGTCGTGGAAGCCCCGCAGCGTGAACGCCGCACCCTTCGCCCGCCGGTAATCCTCCCGCAGCTTGTAGATCTGCAGCTTCCCCAGCGTGTAATACAGGTACGTCGGGTTGTACGTGCCCCGCCGCGCCTCCTGGAACGCCACCTCCCCCTCCACGTACCCCTCCCGCATGAAGAACTCCTTCCCCTGCTCCACCGTCCACCCGGCCGTGTGCAGCTTGATCCCCGTCACGTAGCGGCAGTCGCGGTACAGCGCCTCGTGCAGCTGCGCCAGCCGCACCTTCGGGTCGCCGGCCCCGTAGCCCTCCTCCACGCACATCTGCTCCGCGTAGTGCGCCCACCCCTCCGCGTTCGTCCCGCAGAAGTACAGCTTCCGCACCTTCGTCGGGTACTGCTTCGCGTACAGGAACTGCAGGTAGTGCCCCGGGTACGCCTCGTGGATGGTGATGATGTCCAGCGCCGTCTTGTTGAACTGCCGCATGTGCTCCACCTTCCGCCGCACGTCCCAGTCCACCTCCGGCGGCGTCACGTAGTAGAACGCCTCCGTCGCCTTCGCCTCGAACGCCCCCGGCGTGTCCATCGACGCGAACCCGCCGGTGCGCATGAACGCCGGCGTCTCGGCGATCGTCGGCCGCACCTCCGACGGCACCGTCACGATGTTCTTGTCGTGGAGGAACTTCTTCGTGCGCTCGATGGTGCCGCGAGTCGCGGCGACGAGGTCCTCGGGCTTCGGGTGGTCCTCGGTCAGCGAGTCCAGCACCTCCCGCGGCGTCTTGTTCGGGTCGATGAGCTTGGCGGTGGCGACGAACGCCTCCTGGTCCTTCTTCAGGTTCGCCTCGCCGATCGCCAGCAGCCGATCGAGCGGGATGTCGAGCATCTCCTCGTAGGACAGCTTCTTCAGGAAGGTGTCGGCGCCGATGGCGAAATTCCCCTTCGCCCGCGGCAGCAGGTCCGTCTCGATCCACTTGGCCGCGGCCTCGAACGCGTCCGCGACGGGGCGGTTGGCGGCCTCGAATTCGGCGAGCAACTTCGCGTCGCCGCCGGCGGCGGTCTTGGCCCACGCGGGGAGGTCGCTGCGGAAGAAGCCGACCGAGCCCTTGGCGACGATGAGGCCGAGGTCGGCGAACTCTTTCGGCGGGTTCTGCACGTTGGCCTTCATGGCTTCGAGCAGCCTGGGGGCGGCCTGGAGGCGCCCGATGACGGCGCGGAGGCGGTCGGCAGGCGGCGCGAACGAGCGCTTCATCAGCAGGTCGATCCCCTCGGCCGGCTTGGTCAGGTACGGCACCGGGTTCCGCTTCCCCTCGGCGATCGTCTCGATGTCCAGCAGCTCGGCGCGGATGGCGTGGTCGAGCACGTCGGCGTCGATGGCGTCGGCCTGGGTGAGGATGCCGCCGCGGAGTGTATCGAGGCGGGCCTGGAAGCGCTTCAGGTGGGCGATGCGGAGGGCGACGCGGTCGGCCGAGAAGTCGGCGAGTTTGGTGTCGTAGTCGTGGACGCCGGCATACGTGGCCTGGTTGGGGTCCCAGGCGAACAGGGCGGCGTAGTAGTCGTCGGCGAAGGCGGCGAAGGCCGGCGGCTGGGCGGCGGCGGGCCGCGGGACGAGCGGCAGGGCGGCGAGCAGCGCGGCGAGCGGGGCGAGGAGGCGGAGGGAAGTCACGTGCGGCTCCGTGAATGCACCCGGGGCGTTCGACCGATTGCGACCGTGGCAAGGCGTCGGGTTGAAACGAGGTCGCGTTCCCCGCGGACTCCGGGGTGACGAAGCCCGGAAGGGGTCCGACCACGGAACGCGAGCTCGGGCCGTTAGTCTACAAGGGGCGGACGCGGGCCGCTCCCGAACCGGGTCTCACCCGGCGGCCCGTCGTTACCGACTTGTTACTCCCCTTCCGGCCGCTTCCCGGCTAATCTCCGGGCGCCCACGAGGAGGTCACGATGTTCTCGTCCGCCGTCCCGCTCGCCGCGTTCGCGCTGCTCCTGGCCGCGATGACCACCGCCCCGCTGCCCGAACAGCCGCCGAGCCGGGTGAAGGTGATGTTCGACCAGATGCGCGACGGGAAGTACCAGCGGGAGGACTTCACCTTCCCGAAGCTGGAGTGGTCGGACATCCCGGCGCTGCTGGACCGGGCCGAGAGCACCACGGAGCTGAAGAACTTCCCGACGAACCCCATCTCCTCGTTCCACATCCCGACACGCCCCGAGGGCGTGGTCGCGCTGTGGCTCGTCGAGGGGGTGCGGAAGGGCGGCAAGTACCCGTCGCTCAACCCACGCATTCTCCCCGCGGGGGACACCGCCGAGGAGCGGGCGGCGAACCAGAA